>NZ_LAMX01000014.1:0-72287 GCF_001275035.1 Rheinheimera sp. KL1 | reverse complement strand
CAGAGCTGCTTTCGCATCACCCCGTTGGCATGGCGCGCATTATAGGGAGTTTTTAGCAGCGTGCAATACTCTTTTTAAGAAAACTTGCACTTTTGAGTGCGACAGCCTGAATTTCAATCGAACCGTGCTTTTTTTCAACATTTGCCGCATAATCCTGCAGCAGCAGAGGAAATTGTTATGTCATTAACTTCATATAAAGGTAAAACTCCACAGCTTGCTGAAGGGGTTTATGTGCATCCATCGTCTGTTTTAGTCGGCGATATTCAAATTGGCCTTCATAGTAGTATCTGGCCCTTAGTAGCAGCACGGGGTGATGTAAACATCATCCGTATTGGTGAGCGTACTAATGTGCAGGACGGTTCTGTACTACATGTATCACGCCCAACTACAAAAAAACCAGGCGGTTCTCCTCTTCTTATAGGAGACGATGTCACAGTGGGACATAAAGTGATGTTGCACGGCTGCCAGTTGGGCAATCGTATTCTGGTGGGTATGGGCGCTATAGTGATGGACGACGTGATAGTAGAAGACGATGTCATTATTGGTGCTGGTAGTTTGGTACCACCAGGCAAAAGATTAGAGTCTGGTTATCTCTATGTCGGCAGCCCGGTGAAACAAGCCAGGCTGCTTAATGAAGCGGAACGTAGTTTTCTGACTCAGTCTGCTATTAACTATGTGGTATTAAAAGATGAGTATCTGGCCGAGCCGTTAAGCTGAGCCATCCAGGTGCAATACACCATCTTCATTAAAGCGGTCTGCTTTGGCCGCTTCTTCTATTTGTTCTTCCCAATAAAAGCAGTCTTCTTTTATTTGTTCCAACCAGCTTTGGTTATCCCAGCCTTGTGGCTTCTTTATATAAATACGTAACCGCAAGCCTGCAGCTAGACAACTACAGCTGACTGAATCGGTGTTTTCATCAAAACTGAAGTCATGATTAAAAATCAGTTGCTGATTCATGCTTTCACCATAGCCGTCAGTTGTTGTAGTACTGGCGTGACATCAGGTTTTACGCCACGCCATATCGCAAAACTTTCGGCGGCCTGACTGACTAACATACCTAAACCATCAGCACAAAGCGGCACGCCTTGTTGCTGAGACCAGATCAGAAAAGCGGTCGGCTCTTTGTCATACAACATATCGTAGGCCAAGGTGCAGTGCTTAAGATGTTGTTCTGCTAACGGCGGTCTTTGTTGGTCCAGCCCACTGGAGGTCGCGTTGATCACCAGACTCCATTTTTCAGCTGGCACTTGCTCATAACCTGATGCTGTGACTCTGTGATCAAAAAGTTCAGCTATAACTTCTGCTTTGGCAGCAGTTCTATTGGCTATATGGATATGCTTTGCACCAGCAGCCAATAAAGGCCCGACTACACCACGACAAGCTCCACCAGCACCCAATATCAAAATAGCTGCATCCTGAAGCTGCGCTCCCAGTCGGGTTAAATCAGCGACTAAACCTAAACCATCGGTGTTATCCCCACAGAGCACGCCGGCTTTATCTATATAAAGAGTGTTGACTGCACCCGCCTGCAAAGCACGTTCACTGAGTTGTTCTGCCAACTGATAGGCCTGTTCTTTAAAGGGCACTGTGACATTGCCACCCCGGCCACCAGATGCGACAAAGCTAAACCAGCTGTCGGCAAAGGCGTCGACCGGTGCTAAAATGGCCTCGTAACTCAAAGCTTGTGCGGTTTGTTTGGCAAACCAGCTATGGATTAGCGGCGATTTTGAGTGCCCAACAGGATTTCCAAATACAGCATAACGGTCCACAGGTTCACCATGAAAAAGTTGTTTGACGCGATTTTTAATAAAAGCCAGCCAAATAGCAAGCAACATCCGACTCCGGCAACCACGCCTTACGAGCTGATTGGCGGCGAAGATGCAACACGGCGTCTGGCCAACAGATTCTACGACATTATGTCGACAGCACCGGAAGCCGCACAATTGTATGCTATCCATCCTCTGCCTCTGGATACCATAAGACAAAAGTTTTTTGAGTTTTTATCCGGCTGGTTGGGGGGCCCCTCTTTATTTGAAGAAAAATACGGTCATCCACGTTTGCGGATGCGCCATATGCCTTTTGCTGTGGATCAGCAGATGCGCGATCAGTGGATGTTTTGTATGGATAAAGCTTTGGCTGAGGTAGTAGAAGATAAGTTATTGCGTCAGGGTTTAAGTCATTCACTGGGCCAGCTTGCCAGCCATATGATCAACAGATAATCCCTGACGCCAGCACCTATTGCTGAATACCTAACCAGTCCTGAGGTTGCAGGTAACGCTCGTACAATCTGGCCTCTGCACTACCTGCCTCCGGCTGATAGCCATATTGCCAGCGCACTAAAGGTGGCATCGACATCAGAATAGATTCGGTGCGACCACCGCTTTGCAAGCCAAACAAAGTACCACGGTCAAACACCAGGTTAAATTCGACATAACGGCCACGGCGATACAACTGGAACTGGCGCTCCGCCTCCGAATAAGCTTTGTGTTTATTACGCTGCACTATAGGCAGATAAGCCTTAGTAAAGGCTTCGCCTACTGCAGCCATAAAAGCAAAACTCTGCTCAAAACCCGGCTCATTTAAATCGTCAAAAAACAACCCCCCTACACCACGGGTTTCGTTGCGGTGCTTTAAGTAGAAATATTCATCGCACCATGTTTTGTATTTAGGGTAATAAGCGGCGTCAAACCGATCACAACAGTCTTTGGCCACCTGATGCCAATGCACTACATCGGCTTCCACCGGATAAAAAGGTGTTAAATCAAAACCACCACCAAACCACCAGACCGGCGCTTCCCCTGCTTTTTCGGCAATAAAAAATCGTACATTGGCGTGGCTGGTTGGGATATGAGGATTCAGCGGGTGGATCACTAAAGACACCCCCATAGCTTCAAACTTACGCCCAGCCAGTTCTGGCCGGTGCGCTGTGGCTGAAGCAGGCATCTTATCGCCAAACACATGAGAGAAATTCACGCCCGCCTGCTCAAACACAGCCCCCTGTGTTAAAACACGACTACGGCCACCGCCGCCTTCGGCTCTGTCCCAGCTTTCTTCAACAAAAACTGACACACCATCTGCAGCAGCAAGCTCAGCACAAATGCTGTCCTGCAGTGCCATTAAAAACGCTTTGACCTGATGTTTATCGACGTTTTGCATCTGTTTCTCTCTTCATTCCCAGACGGCTATGCGCCCGCACGGTAAATATGGCCTGTAGTGATATCCCGAATTTCTGATGGCACAGCGCGACCACCTGTTGGCGCGTCGACTATGACAGCCACTTTATCTGCCAATTGCTGCCTGACTTCGGCTGCACTGCGACAAGGTTCCAGACCAGATAAATTCGCGCTGGTGGAGGTAATAGGTTTACCAAAAGCCAGACATAACTGTTGCACCACAGAGTGATCACAAACCCGAATTGCAATGCTATCAAACTGCCCCGTCAGCCAGTCACTGCAACGCGCTGAAGCAGGCACTACCCAGGTCACAGCGGCTTTATCTCTCACACCGGCGCTGTTGCGCCATGAGTCTAACATCAACTGAGTTTGTTCCAAGCTAAGCTGGTCGGCTGCAATATAAGGAATCAATTGGGAAAAGTCTGCAGCTATTAAAATTAAACCCTTGGATTTTGGCCTTTGTTTGACCTGCAACAAAGTTTCAATAGCCAGATGATTATCCGGGTCGCAACCGACACCAAACACAGCTTCGGTTGGATAGGCAATCACCTGACCTTGGCGCAGGGCGGTTACGGCAGATGGAATCTCTGTCACTGTTCTGAGTCCTGTATCTGGGGTTTTTCGTCAAAAATGGTTCTGGTCAAGGCCAGAGTCTTCCCTGAAGCTACAGCTTCAATGACTTTGCGTATATAATAGCGGCCTTATTATGCCAGTTCTTTGCAGCTTTAAGGAAACAACGATGAAAGTAGGTATTATCATGGGGTCCAAATCTGATTGGCCCACAATGAAAAACGCGGCCGATATGTTAGATCGTTTTCAAATTGCCTATGAAACTACCGTTGTTTCAGCTCACAGAACTCCTCAGCTTTTAGCGGATTACGCCACTAATGCCGCAAGCCGTGGTTTAAAAGTCATTATTGCAGGTGCAGGTGGTGCGGCGCATTTACCTGGCATGGCCGCAGCTTTTACCAGCTTGCCGGTATTAGGTGTGCCCGTGCAGTCAAAAGCTTTAAAAGGTTTGGATTCCCTGTTATCCATAGTGCAGATGCCAAAAGGCGTAGCAGTAGGTACCCTGGCTATTGGTGATGCAGGGGCTACCAATGCAGGCTTGTTAGCGGCGCAAATTCTGGCCACTTCTGATGCAGAGCTAATGCGCAAAATTGATGCCTTCCGTAAAGAACAAACCGACTCTGTATTGGCTCATCCGAATCCAGCCGAGGAATAATCAATGAAGGTTCTGGTTTTAGGTGCTGGTCAACTGGCTCGGATGATGAGTCTGGCCGGTACCCCACTGAATTTAAAAGTCTCGGCTTATGATGTAAACAGCGACACTATTGTTGATCCTGTCACTCAGCAACAACTGGGCACAGGTCTGGCTCAGGCTATTGCCAATGCCGATGTGATCACCTCTGAATTTGAACATATCCCTTATCCGGTGCAGGAGCTGTGTCAGCACAGCGGTAAGTTTTTACCCAACAGCACTGCGATCAAAGCAGGTGGCGACCGCCGTCAGGAAAAACAACTGCTGGATAAAGCCGGCGTAGCCAATGCTGCTTATAAAATAGTTGTGACTGAACAGGATTTTTATCAGGCCATTGAGCAACTGGGGTTACCACTGGTGCTAAAAAGCGCGTTAGCCGGTTATGACGGCAAAGGCCAATGGCGCTTAAAAACTCAGGCTGATGCGCCAGCGGTGTGGGCTGACATCCAGCAGTTTATGGCAGGCGCTGATCATACGTTACCTCAGGCCATTGTGGCTGAGCAGTTTGTCCGTTTTGACCGTGAAGTCAGTTTGGTCGGAGCCCGTAATCAGGCTGGCGATATGGTGGTGTATCCTCTGACCGAAAATCATCATGTCTCTGGAGTGCTGGCGGTATCGCTTGCTTTACCGGGCCAACAGCAATTGCAGCAACAAGCCAAGCAGATGTTTGAAGCTGTAGCTTCAGCTTTGGATTATGTCGGCGTATTGGCGCTGGAGTTTTTTCAGGTGGGCGATAAGCTGCTGGTGAACGAGATAGCACCACGGGTGCATAACTCAGGGCATTGGACTCAACAAGGTGCCGACACCTGTCAGTTTGAAAACCATTTACGGGCTGTTTGTGGTTTGCCACTGGGCAGCACGGCTTTAGTGCGTCCAACCTTGATGGTGAATATTCTGGGTGAAGATCATGTCAGCCCGGCGGTATTAAGTTTGCCAAGCTGCCATTTGCACTGGTATGGCAAAGGCAAAAGACCAGGCCGCAAAATGGGCCATATCAATTTAAGCGCCAGCAGCACCAGCGAACTGGCGCAACGTTTTGACTTGTTACGCCAGCACTTACCAGAAGATGAGTTCCCTGAACTGGATGTAGTGGCGGCACGGTTGAAGCAACTGCAATAACACCCTAATGCTGGCAAAGACGTGTCTTTGTCAGCATTAACTGCCCTGTACTTTCTGACATTTCTTACTGGCGCAGAGTAATTTCACCCCAGAAGCCGAAGCTTTTTCCATTAACAGCGGATAATTGCAGAACTGGCATTGTCCTTCAACTGGCTTAAAATTCAGCAGGTATTTGCAATCCGGATATCTGCTACAGCCATAAAAGGCTTTGCCGTATTTACTGGTACGCTCCAGCAACTGGCCCTTTTTGCATTCCGGGCAGGTCACATCACTGGCTTCAGGTTCATCGGCATGCACAATAAAATGGCAATGCGGATAGTTGCTGCAACCAATAAACATACCATAGCGACCATTTTTCACCGCCAGCTCGTTTCCACATTTAGGACAAAGTTGATCCTCTAATACTTTTACCACTGTATTTTCATGGGGATGCAGCGCTTTCAGATAATTACAGGCCGGATAGTTACTGCAGCCTAAAAAAGGCCCGTTTTTGCCAGTTTTAATTTGCAAAGCATGGCCGCACAGAGGACAAGGCTCCGCGGTTTTTTCGTGTTGAAAAAGTGTATCGTCAGACTGGGACATACAAAGGCCATAGAAGAAAAACAGGCCAGATTATATACCCAAAGTAATTGGAGTTGCAGCAAGGCGACAAACGAAAGAGTCCCCATGAGCATAGTGTCCTATGTGATTGGGGTGAAAGAGTGAAGTTAACGCAGCTGCGGCTTCAAGTACGAAGGGTAGAAAAAGGCCGCTTAATGCAGCGGCCCTGTAGGTTCGTCAAAAATAAGGTCTTCCATCTGGGCATAAGCATTTTCACGACCAGGCACATTAAACAGCACCATCAACACCACCCATTTTAAATCGTCCAGACTGACAGAACTCTGATCCAGGTCCATCACTCTGTCCAATACCATCTCGCGGGTGGGCGCATCCAGCACGTTGATTTGTTCCAGAAACAGCAGGAAACCCTGACACTCAGTCTCCAGCTTGCGTTGCTCTTCTGCAGTATAAATACGCACTGCAGTCGAATTCACTTTGGTTAAATAGGGCTTAACATGACTTTCCTGCAAGGCAGATAAAGAATCTAGCCAGCGCAGGGCCTTAAAAATATCATCATCATGGAAACCAGCTTTGCTGAGCTCACGCTGCAGATCGGCATGATTTACATAAATTTCTGACTCGTTGTGGATGTAGTTTTCAAACAAATATATGAGGATATCAAACATAGTCAGCCCCTCCTCACTCTGATGTAACCACCAGGTACTGCTGCCACTTCACCGGCCAATTCCAGTTGAAGCAATTCAATTGAGACTTGCGCTACAGATAAACCACTGCGTTCTGCTATGACATCAATCGCAGTGGCCTCATCACCTACGTTAGCCAACAAGCCGTCGTCAAACAAGCCTGTTTGTAAATTTTTTTCTTTGTCCTTTACAGTACTTAGACTGTTATTTTGCAAAAAGCTCCATTCTTCTATGATATCGGCCACGCAAGTGGTTAATTTAGCACCTTGCTGAATTAACTGATGGCAGCCAGCAGCCTGCGGATTGTAGATAGAACCGGGGATCACAAAAAGCTCCCGACTATACTCCGCGGCATAACCAGCGCTGATCAGAGAACCGCTTTTAAGCGCAGCCTCTACCACCAAAGTTCCTAAACTTAACCCTACTACAATACGGTTGCGCAGCGGGAAATGATCCCCTTTCGGCGGCACATCAGGTAGAAACTCCGAGACCAAAGCGCCGCTGTTGGCAATGTCTGTTGCCAGCTCTTTATGCTGCGCCGGATAAACCGTATCAAAACCATGACCAAGCACAGCTATGGTATTACCCTGTACTGACAAAGCGCCTCTATGACTGCACCCGTCTATGCCTTTAACCATACCGCTGGTGACAGTTAAACCTAAACGACATAAATCGGCAGCAAAGTTAAAGGCCACTTGTTTACCTGTAGCAGTGGGCTGACGACTACCCACTATAGCTATCTGCGCTTCGTTTAATAACGCCGGATTGCCTTTGATAAACAAGGCAAAAGGTGGTTGTTTAATCTGACAGAGTAATTCGGGATAAAGCGGATCTGTGTAACGGATAAAATGGTGATCGGGACTGGCTTGCAGCCATTCCATACAATGTTCAATACACCGTGGCGTAATAGCTCTGTGGCATTGGATTTGGCCTGAAGTAAAACCCAGTTGCTGCAGTTGGTGATCGTCCAGCTGATGAAAATCATCGGCCGAGACCTGTGTCGACCACTGCTGATGTTTTAGCCTGTCCATAGACGGAATAGCAGCTAAACGGATCCAATGCTCGAGGTCATCCATCTTCCTCTCCTTTATCAGAACCTCAGAGATTACCTATCAAATCCCCCACCCGCACCGGTTGCTCTGTGCGTAAAATCATCGCAAAGCTGCTGTGTTCACTGACTTTCACAATCATCAGCTGGCCCACTAATTCAGTTGGCATTTCATCGGCAGAACCTACCACTTCATGCAAAATACGCTGCAGCTTGTCGCTGTCTTCCGGATACGAAGGTTTATCGCCAAAATCAACAACTGCGGGCGACGGACGGAAGATCCCGAGCAGATGACCAGGTTGCAGCCGGGCATTCTGGCCTTGATTCAACAGCACAATTTCGCCTTTGGCAAACTCGCGCCATTCGGATGCACTGTCCACTATCACCCCTGACACCAAAGATTCTGGCGAGCGCAGCTGAAAAAAAACCGGATAGACAGACTGCGACGGCAAAGGTATTAACCGATCCCCCTGTTTTACTTCTCGTCTGGATTTTTGCACTTCAATCCGACTGATGTGCTGTTCGCTCACCATAGCGGGCGGCAAGACTTTAGCTTCTGCCATTAATACCGCTTCGTAACCCAATATATCGCCGCTTTGTGGGTCTTCGTACACCTCACCCTGGCGGTAAATGCCATAACGCAGAGTTTGATCCAGCTCGCCCTGTACATACAGCAGATGACCGGATACAGCGTTTTTTACGTTCTCCTTGCCACCCAGCACATAAGGCAGGCTTTCCAACTGCTCTGCAGATAACAAGTGCTCTTCCGACAGAAAGGGTTCTATGGCTGCAAGCGCCACTGCAGGTATGGCTTTATCAGCCTTTGCTATCCGGCGAACTTTAGGGGTCAATTTGATAGCTGCAGACGTGGTGGAATAGTTTTGAACCTGAGTTGTACCCGCACTACTGACGGCCTCTCTCTGACTATTTAAGCTCAGTATTGGCTGGCCGTCGGCATCAAACTGCAGATGTAGTTCGTCGCCTGGATAAATCAGATGAGGGTTGCTGACTTGTGGATTTAACTTCCATAAACGCGGCCATAACCAGGGATGTTGTAAATACAAACCAGCAATATCCCATAGGGTATCGCCGGATTTCACCAGATATAAGCTGGGGGCGTCAGCCTTAAGTTTCAGCTCGTCAGCCAGCAGCATAGTGCTGAAAAACACAGAAAAGCTGACCAAAAAAGCAAGAAGCTGCTGTCGCATAACCTCATCCCCGTCTGTACTTGTCGTAATTCTTGCATACGACGCTATTCATACTGAGCATAAATGGCTAAAATTAGACCATAGCACAGCCCATTGAACATAGACGATTTTTGTAGGTCCCATGACAGTATTAACAGTTTTACATTATCCAGACGAACGCTTACGCACAGTCGCTCAAGCAGTGCCTGCAGTTACGGCCGAAATTAAACAACTCGTAAAAGACATGCTGGAAACCATGTATGACGAAAATGGCATAGGTTTAGCGGCGACTCAGGTCAATGTGCACAAGCGTGTTGTCGTGATCGATATCTCCGAAAACCGTGATGAACCCATGGTTTTCATTAACCCGGAAATCATTGCCAAAAGTGGTGACACTGAATACGAAGAAGGCTGTTTGTCGGTGCCGCAAAGCTACGCCAAAGTAGAGCGCGCCGCAGCGGTGACAGTCAAAGCGCAAAACGAAAAAGGCGACTGGTTTGAACTTCAGGCTGAAGGTTTACTGGCTATTTGTTTACAGCATGAGTTGGATCATTTAGTCGGCAAGTTGTTTATCGACTATTTATCGCCACTAAAACGTGACCGTATTAAGAAAAAGCTGGAAAAAGAAGCTCGCCTCGCAGCCCGTTAACCAAGCAGGAATTATTTTGACCACTCCTTTACGTATTATTTTTGCGGGCACACCAGACTTTGCTGCCCGCCACCTCGCTGCCCTGTTGGATTCTCCTCATCAGGTGATTGCTGTCTACAGCCAACCCGACAGACCTGCAGGTCGTGGTCATCAGTTGCAACAAAGCCCGGTGAAACAGCTGGCACTGCAACACGATATTCCGGTGTATCAGCCGAAATCATTAAAAAAAGCCGCGGCTCAACAAGAATTAGCTGCCTTAAATGCCGATTTAATGGTGGTGGTGGCTTATGGCTTGATTTTGCCTCAGGCTGTGCTGGATGCACCACGTTTAGGTTGTATCAATGTGCATGGCTCATTATTACCACGCTGGCGCGGTGCTGCGCCTATTCAGCGCGCCATTTGGGCGGGCGATGCAGAATCCGGTGTCACTATTATGCAAATGGATATAGGGCTGGATACAGGCGCTATGCTAAGCAAGGTCAGCACGCCTATAGCTGTTGATGAGACCAGCACCAGCTTATACGATAAGTTGGCTTTAACAGGCCCTGTAGCTTTGGTAGAAGCTTTAGCTAATCTGCAAGCCCTACAGGCCCAGGCTCAGCCACAACAGGATGAGTTAGCCAACTACGCCGAAAAGCTATCCAAAGAAGAAGCCCTGCTCGATTTTACTAAACCAGCAGTAGCGCTTGAGCGCGAAATCCGTGCTTTTAACCCATGGCCCGTTAGCTATCTGCAACTGGGTAACCAACAGCTGAAAATCTGGCGCGCTGTGACTGAGCCTGGCTCAGGCCAGCCAGGCCAGGTGCTGCGGGTGGATAAAAAAGGCATCGCCATTCAAACTTGTGACGGCGTGTTAGTGATCACCGAGTTACAACCTGCAGGCAAAAAAGCCATGAAAGTGGTGGACTTTCTTAATGGCCGCGCCGATTGGTTTCAACCAGGTCAGATCTTGCCCCCTGTTGATGGGCAGAGCTGATGAGTAAAAACTTACGAGCCTTAGCAGCAACAGCCTGTTATCAGGTAGTGGATCAGGGCAAATCTTTATCCGATGTATTGCAAAAAGCGCAGCAGGAACTGGACTCGCCTTTAGATAAAGCTCTGCTGCAGGAAATCTGTTTTGGTGTGATGCGCTATTTGCCGCAACTGGAAACCATCTGTCAGAAGCTGATGGATAAACCCTTGGTGAAACACCTGCGCCCTTTGCAGTTCTTAATCTATGTCGGTTTATATCAGCTGAAATTTTTACGGGTACCGGATCATGCGGCTATAGGCGAAACCGTAGAAGCGGCGCGGGCCTTAAAAGGCCAAAGCCTGACAGGCTTAATTAATGCCGTGTTACGTTCAGTGCAGCGCCAGCCTGAAGTCTTTGATTTCAGCCAAGCCCCTTTGGCAGTGCAGTACAACCACCCGGGCTGGATCATTCAGCAGCTGCAACACGCTTATCCGGAGCAGTGGCAACAAATACTAGCTGAAAACCAGCAAAAAGCGCCGTTATGGCTACGGGTCAATCAGTTACGTACTACACCTGAAGCTTATCTGGCCGCTCTTGCGGAACAAGGCATAGCTGCCAGTCAGCCTTTTGCTTATTTACCTTGCGCACTGTTATTAGAACAAGCTTCTGATGTGACCTTATTACCGGGTTATTCTGACGGCTGGTTTTCAGTACAAGATGGCGCAGCGCAACATGCCGCTTATTTCCTTGGCGCTCGCAATAAAGATTCAGTATTAGACGCCTGTTGCGCTCCTGGTGGCAAAACCTGCCATATTCTGGAGCTTGCACCAGAAGCGGATGTATTAGCGCTGGATAAAGACCCACGCCGTTTAGACAGAGTGTACGACAATCTGGACCGTTTAGGTTTAGATGCCCGAGTGATGGCCGCTGACGCGGCAGACCCGGACGACTGGGCAGGTTTTCAAACCTTTGACCGCATCTTGCTCGACGTGCCATGTTCAGCCACAGGTGTGATACGTCGTCATCCGGATATTCGCTGGTTGCGGAAAAAAACCGACATAGCGCCATTGGTGGAGTTGCAGCAACAGATCCTACGCAAGATCTGGCCTTTATTAAAACCTGGTGCCGAATTGTTGTATGCCACCTGCTCAGTGTTGCCGGAAGAAAACTTACAACAAATTCAGGTCTTTTTAGCAGAGTACCCGGATGCAAAATTAATCCCGCTGGCCGACAGCCACCCGGATTTGCACTGGCAAATTTTGCCAGGCCAGCAGCAGATGGATGGTTTCTTTTATGCCAAACTTCGCAAGACACAGCGCTAACGCAGAGGCTTTATGAAAATTATAATTCTGGGTGCAGGTCAGGTGGGTGGCACTTTAGCGGAAAACCTGGTTGGTGAACAAAACGACATTACTGTCGTCGACACCAATATTGAAAAGCTGCGCGCCCTGCAGGACAGATACGATTTGCAAGTGGTGCATGGTCATAGCGCGCACCCGGATATTCTAAAACGTGCTGGTGCGGAAGACGCCGATATGATTATTGCGGTCACCAGCAGCGACGAAGTGAATATCGTCGCTTGCCAGGTGGCTTACAGTATTTTTAACACACCGCTGAAAATTGCCCGTATCCGTACCAATCAGTATCTGAAATACCGCGATCAGTTGTTTAACAAAGACGATATGCCAGTCGACCACTTTATCTCGCCAGAAACGCTGGTCACTGACTACATCAAACGTCTGATTGACTACCCTGGCGCTTTGCAGGTGGTGGAATTTGCCGAGGGGCAGGTCAGTTTAGTTGCAGTAAAAGCCTATTACGGTGGTTTATTGGTAGGTCATGCCTTATCCACCTTGAAACAGCATATGCCACATGTAGATGCCCGTGTTGCCGCTATCTACCGTCGTGGTCATGCCATAAAGCCTTTAGGCACCACTGTAATAGAGGCGGACGATGAAGTATTTTTTGTCGCCGCCACTAAACATATTCGCGTTGTGATGAGCGAGCTGCAAAAGCTGGAGAAAAGCTATCACCGCATTATGATCGCTGGTGGTGGTAATGTCGGTTATGGTCTGGCCCGTGCTTTAGAGAAAAACCACAGTGTCAAACTAATAGAACGCAGCAAAGAGCGTGCCGAATACCTGTCCAGCGCTTTGGATAATACAGTGGTGTATGTCGGTGACGCGTCAGACCCAGAATTATTAGAAGAAGAAAACATCGAGCAGGTGGATGTGTTTTTAGCCGTCACCAATGACGATGAAGCCAATATTATGTCAGCCATGCTGGCCAAACGTATGGGCGCACAAAAAACCATGGTGCTGATTAAACGCGGCGCTTATGTAGATTTACTACAAGGTGGCGAAGTCGATATAGCGGTATCACCACAACAAGCCACTATTTCAGCTCTGCTGACTCACATCCGTCGTGGCGACATAGTGAACGTTTACTCACTGCGCAGAGGCGCAGCTGAAGCCATTGAAGCTGTGGCTCATGGCGATAAGTCGACATCCAAAGTAGTAGGTCAGGCCATAGGGCAGATTAAACTACCGCCTGGAGCGACTATAGGTGCCATAGTGCGTGGCGAGGAAGTGTTAATAGCCCACGATAGTTTGGTGATTGAAACCGATGACCATGTGATTTTGTTTTTAGTTGATAAGAAATACATCACAGAAGTAGAACGTTTATTTCAGGTCAGTGCGATATTTATTTGATGCTAACACCGCAGGGCGCGGTTTATCCGCGCCCTTCTAACATTCCAAATTGAAACCAAAAACATTGGTTGGCAAAGGTTCTGCCTAAGGCATTGTGGTTGCAGCAAGGCGACAAACGAAAGAGTCTCCCGGAGCATAGTTGTCTATGCGACTGGAGCTATTGAGTGCAGTCAACGCCGCTATAGCCGCAAGGACAACGGTAGAATTAGTCCTTCCAAAAGGCTGCAGTAAACAGTACTAACAAAGTAAAAATCTCTAAACGCCCAAAGATCATGGCCACCACCAAAATCCACTTGCCAGCATCAGGCACTGACGCAAAGTTGGCAGCAACCTCCCCTAAACCCGGACCTAAGTTATTTAAACAGGCCGCTGTGGCGGTAAAGGCGCTGATATTGTCCATACCTACTAACAGCAGTGACAACATAATCACCACAAATACAAAAGCATAAGCAGCAAAAAAGCCCCAAACCGCTTCAACTATCCGGTCCGGCACAGGCCGTCGGCCCAATTTGATCGAGTACACAGCACGAGGATGCACTAAACGGTTCAGCTCTCTTTTACCTTGCAAAAATAGCAGCAATACCCGGACTACCTTTAAACCACCGGCAGTAGAACCAGCACAACCGCCAATAAAACTGGCGAAGATTAACAGTATTGGCAAAAACAGCGGCCAGCTGGAAAAACTTGCAGTAGAAAAACCTGCAGTCGTCGACATAGACACAGCCTGAAACAAGCCATGATTGAGCGCACTGAACCAATCCGGATAAATTTGTTCTTCGACCAGCACCAGAAAACAAATCAGCATCAATGCCAGTTGAATAGTGATAAAAGCTTTTAGCTCAGGATCACGCCAGTAAGTTTTAATATTTTTACCGCGTATAGCTGCAAAATGCAGCGGGAAATTGACTGAGCTGATCAGCAAAAACACTGCACAAATCATATTGATACTGACGCTGTTAAAATAACCAATGCTTGCGTCATAGGTTGAAAAACCACCAATGGCCACAGTGGAAAATGCATGGCAAATGGCGTCAAACGCACTCATACCTGCAACATAAAAAGCAAAAGCACAAGCAACTGTGATACCGAGATAAATAAACCACAGATGCTTAGCGGTATCTGCAATACGGGGGGTCATTTTGTTGTCTTTGACTGGACCTGGGGTTTCAGCCCTGTACAACTGCATGCCCCCTACCCCTAACATCGGCAATATGGCAACAGCCAGAACTATGATCCCCATGCCACCAAACCATTGCATCTGCTGGCGATAATACAAAATAGCTTTGGGTAAACTTTCTAACCCGGTCAGTACTGTAGCCCCAGTGGTGGTTAAGCCAGAAAAAGACTCAAACATACTGGCGGCCAGATTCATGTCAGGTTGTTCCGCCAGCCAGAATGGTAAAGCCCCTACGGCACCTAATACAGTCCAGAACAATACGACAATTAAAAAGCCTTCCCGCACTTTGAGTTCAGACTTTTCATAACGATTCGGGTACCAGACAACAAACCCAATCAATAAGGACAGGAAAAAGGACAAGATAAAAGGCACACCAGCACCGTCCTGATACCAATAGGCAATAAAAGCCGGAGGAACCATGGTGATACTGAAGATTGCGATCAGCAGACCTAAAATCCGTATAATGGAACGGTATTGCATCAGGAGTCCTGCTCTGACGGGTTATGCCAAATCAAGGTGGCTTGAGGTTCTTTTAGTCTGAGTATGGTCTGCATAAACTGCTGTTCAAATTCCTGTTGGTCGCTTTGAGCTATACGTACAATTAACCGCACTTGCTGCTCAAACTCTTGCTGGTCTATCAGCCAGCGATGTTGCCATTGACGTTGTATGGCTTCAAAAACTGCATAAGGCACAGACAAACTGGCCCGCTGCCGTATGGGTATAAATTCGCGCTCTGCCAGCGTTAGCGCTTGCCGCACCGCATCACTATAAGCGCGAACCAATCCGCCAGTACCTAGCTGAATGCCACCATAATAGCGCACCACAGTAGCACAAAGCCCTACCATGCCAGAACCTTGCAACACCGCCAACATAGGTTTGCCAGCGGTACCTGAAGGCTCCCCATCATCACTGAAGGCTTGTGGCTGCCCCGTTGCTCTGGCTGGCAACAGCATAGCACTGCAGACATGAGCTGCTTGTGGATGTTGTTGTTTTTGCTGGCGAATAATCTGCTGGCCTTCAGCCAGACTCTGTATAGGCCATAAAGTACATAAAAAACGGCTGCGTTTGATTTCTTGTTCAAACAAAGCCGTTTTAGCCAATACCCAACAACCGGACATCAAAATACCTTAAGCCAGTTTCAGCTCTCGGGTCATATTTTCATTGCGGTCTTTGTGCACTATGACGTTATCTTCAATACGAATACCACCGTATTTACGGAATTCAGCGACTTTATCCCAGTTTACAGCTTTACCATAGGCAGTCGCTTTTAAATCCGCCAATAAGGAGTCAATAAAATACAAACCAGGTTCTATGGTAAAGACCATATTGGCTTCAACCAGACGCGTTGTGCGCAGGAATGGATGATCGGTTGGCGCTGCGACATGGGTGCCGCGTTCATCCGCCATAAAACCACCAACATCATGCACCTGCAACCCTAAGTGATGGCCTAAACCATGCGGGAAGAAAGTACGGCTGATACCGTTTTCAACTATGCCTTCAGCCGACATGTGCACAAAATTAAAGTCAGCGAGAATTTTCGCTATATGCTGATGAGCTTCGATATGTAAATCCGGGTATTTGATACCAGGTTTTAAGCCATCCACTAACTTCAGCTCAATATCCGTCATCGCATTGATCAGAACTGCGAATTCGTCATCTAAAAAGCTATAAGTGCGGGTAATATCAGCAGCATAACCATGGAAACTGGCACCAGCATCTATTAAAAACGAGTGGAATTGGTCTGGCTTTTTACGCTCTAACGCAGTGTAATGCAAAATAGCCGCATTTTGATTCAGTGCGATGATATTGCCATAAGGTACTTCGTTTTCGCCCTGACCCACTGCAGCCAGATACGCCAGCTGAATATCAAACTCTGAACCACCCGCCATAAAAGTGGCTTTGGCAGCATTGTGCCCTGCGACTGCAAGACTATTCGCCTGACGCATACAAGCAAGCTCATAGTCAGTTTTATAGGCGCGATGGTAATGCAGATAACTGATCACGCCCTCAGGGTTAATTTCGCTAAAACCTAAAGCAGTTGCGACTTCAATATGCTCACCCAGATAGGCCATGCGGCCTTTGTCATAAGGCAAAATACGTTCAACCTGATTGGCTTTTTCCAGAATCTGAATATCAAAAAAACCAGACCAGAATGAATCAGGAGCATCAGGTACTTTATGCCAAAAGTCTTTCGGCAGATAAAAAGCTAGTTTAGGTTTATTCACACCATCGACAATCAGCCAGCAATTCGGGTTGTCTACCACGGGGATCCAGGCTTTAAACAGCGGATTGACTTTAAAAGGGTAATCCATGTCATCGAGAAACTGACGCTTGGCCTGACCTGAGTGGATCACTAAAGCATCCAGATTCTCACGGGCCAACACGGCTTTAGTACGTTGCTGCAGAGTAAACAAATGAGCGGCGTAAAGTTCTTGATAAGCTGGACGCATAAATTCGGACCCCAATAAACAGTTATAAATTCAAACCAATAGTACCATGAGAACCTTAGCCCTCTATCCCCACCCGCATGTCTGCCAGAGGCTCGAAAACATGCTGATTCTGCTGCATTTTTAAACTGTAGATCTGGTAGTACATCATGACGTTTTTGACATAGTCACGGGTTTCTTTAAAAGGAATAGTTTCTACCCAGATATCCAGCGGCACTGAACCATCTTTCGGGATCCAGGACTTCACCCTACTAAAACCAGCATTGTAAGACGCCGTGGCGAACACCACATTATTGCCGGTATTTTTCATCAGATAATTCAGATAGTAAGTACCGTAGTTAATATTGGTGACCGGATTATACAACTGCTCAACCGGTACACGACGGCCGGTAATATGTTTAGCTGTTGCCGGCATAATTTGCATCAGGCCATGAGCGCCAACAGGAGACTTGGCCGTTGGAATAAAAGTACTTTCACGCCGTGCTATCGCCATAGCCCAGGCTGGATCGACCTTAGCTTTTTTAGAATAAGTCTGAATTTCTTTGTTAAAGGCCATAGGGAAACGTAAGTCGACATCATCCCAATAACCAGCTTTGGCCAGTGCCACTATAGCGTTGTCGTACCAACCCCACTCATACGCCAACTTAGCGGCACTGTATTTTTGTAAATCAGTCCCATATTGCTGCAAATGTGTCAGTTCACGTTTAGCCGCGTTAGGTCTTTTGATGGCTTGCCATTCTTTCATCCTGCGCACTGGTGCACTACTTTTAAAAGCTAAAAAATCAGTAGCCGATACTGGCACTGGTTTATGCGCCAGGCTGGGTGGCTGACCTAAATGAGCTGCTGCCAGATAACCGTAATAACTGCGCAGCTTGGCCAACTGCTGATAAATATGCACTGAAGATTCTTTTAAGTTTACCTGCTGATAAGCACGGGCTAGCCAGTACTGACTGGCGTCTTCTTTTGCCAATTTTTCAGGTAATGCTTTTACTGCTTCAATCACGCCATACCAGTCTTTTTTCCGCAGCAGACTGGCTAATTGCCATTGCACAAACAAGGTGTCTTTATATTGATTCGGCACTATGGCAATAAATTTATCAGCACGAGGGTCGTTTTTACTGGCTAAAGCTATAGCGATTTGACGAGCAGTCACAGCCCGGTTTTCATTACTGAAGGCCGGGTCGTGGGCAAATCTGTTCCAGACTTCAATGGCTTGATCTGGCTTTTTCCAGACCAGCTTTTGTATGCCATAAGCGGCTAAATCACGCTCCAGCGGGCTGCGTAATGAAAGAAAATTTTTGCGATACACCAGTGCAGGATTATCCATTACCTGAACCCACTTTTCGGCCAGATACTGTTGATTCTTCGGTAACAAGCTACGCAAATAAGGCAACATACGCTGATTATCAGCTTTTACTGCCGCTAATAATCTTTGCCAAACGGCTTCAGGCGTGCGCTGACCGGCTTTACGCCAACGATCAAACAGAGGGTCACATTCATCAGGACGGGTTTTACCAACAGCCCATAAGTCACGCACAGCAGGCCATACAGCAGCAGGCTTTTCCAGCACCAGCCGCATTTCCAGTGCCTTACAATCCAAGCTCACATCCGAGCCATATTGATAGTTTTTCAAAAAGAGCTGAGCTTGTTTGCGATCAGCCAGATAAATCAACCAGCGTTTGCGTAAAGTACGCTCCAATGGCGTGCCCTGATGCTCCTGCATAAAACGCACGACCGCATTGGTGTCATCCAGCGATTTACTGAGCCACTCCAGCTCCAGATAAGGCTGCAATGGATAAGCCGCCATCTCTTTTAATACTTTTTTCGCCTGAGCATCGGTCAGTTTATGAATATTTTTTTCAGCCAGCTCAAAACGCTTACGCATGCCCTCATTGATGGCATGAGCCGGGAACACAACGGATAAGGCGGCGGTTGTCAGCAACCAAAGCGATGGACGGAAAATAGAGGAGAAACGCCACATACAAATATTTACCACCTATAGTTACAGAGACATCTATCGCAAATTCAAACAAGTGTTTAAATAACGGTTGAAATTTTTACTGAACCGCGACACACTGAGTCTGCAATAGACTCATCTTACCAGTTGCAAATAAAAGCAACAGTCCACCCTATCGGACGAAGGAGAACATTCATGATCTACCAGAGTAACAGCATCACCGTCGCCTATCTGGCAGATGGTATTGCCGAGTTTACCTTTAATGCTGCCGGTTCAGTTAATAAATTTGACCAACAAACCTTAGCAGATTGTCGCGCCGCTTTGAATCTGCTGCATGCAGATAAAAGCCTCAAAGGCGTGATTTACACCTCAGGAAAAGACGCTTTTATCGTAGGCGCCGATATTACTGAGTTTTTAGGTACATTCCAGCAGCCTGAAGCTGAACTTATCCCCTGGATCAAATCTGCCTCTGACGTCTTTGACCTGGCGGAAGATTTACCAGTTCCAACCATTGCTGCTATTCGCGGTTTTGCCTTAGGTGGCGGTTTCGAATGGACCTTAACAGCAGACTACCGTGTGGCCGATACCACAGCCAAAGTAGGTTTACCTGAAGTGAAACTGGGCTTAATGCCAGGTTTCGGCGGTTCAGTGCGTTTACCTCGCATTATTGGTGCTGACGGTGGTATGGAATGGATCACTACAGGCAAAGAACGTGGCGCTGACGCTGCGTTAAAAGAAGGCGCTATTGACGCCGTAGTTGCACCGGAAAAATTAAAAGATGCTGCGCTTTCCATGCTCAAGGATGCCATAGCAGGCAAACTGAACTGGCAGAAAAAACGCGCCGCCAAATTACAGCCACTGAAGCTGAATAAAATTGAAGCCATGATGAGCTTCAACACCGCCAAAGGTATGGTATTTGCCAATGCAGGTAAACATTACCCAGCTCCTATGGTGGCAGTAGAAACTATTGAAGCCGCAGCCCGTTTAGACCGTGCTGGTGCTGTAGCTTTAGAAAACGCTGCTTTTGCCAAACTGGCAAAAACTACAGCAGCTGCTGCCCAAATTGGGTTATTCCTCAATGACCAGTTGATTAAAGGCAAAGCGAAAAAAGCCGCCAAAACAGCGACCAAAGAGATTAAAAAAGCAGCCGTTTTGGGCGCAGGCATTATGGGTGGCGGTATCGCTTACCAGTCTGCACTCAAAGGTGTGCCAGTGGTCATGAAAGACATAGCCGACAAAGCTTTAGAGCTGGGTATGGGCGAAGCCACTAAACTACTGAACAAACAGGTTGAACGCAAAAAGTTAGATGCTGTTGGCATGGCAAAAGTGATTGCCAGCATCCAGCCTACTCTGAGCATGGAACCGGTAAAAAGCGTTGATATAGTGGTTGAAGCTGTTGTTGAAAACCCAAAAATCAAAGGCGCTGTATTAAAAGAAGTGGAAGAGCTGGTAGCGGCCGACGCCATTATTACTTCCAATACTTCAACCATCTCTATTGATTCTTTAGCGTCCAACTTAAAAGACCCAAGCCGCTTCTGTGGCATGCACTTCTTTAACCCTGTGCACCAAATGCCATTGGTTGAAGTCATTCGTGGTAAAGACACCAGCGAAGAAACAGTAGCTGCAGTAGTGGCTTACGCCGCACGTATGGGTAAATCCCCTATTGTGGTCAACGACTGCCCTGGTTTTTATGTAAACCGCGTGTTGTTCCCGTACTTTGCAGGGTTTAGCAAACTGGTATTAGACGGTGCTGACTTTGCCAAAGTAGACAAAGTGATGGAAAAAACCTTCGGCTGGCCTATGGGTCCGGCCTATTTGCTGGACGTAGTAGGTTTAGATACCGCTTTCCACTGCACAGACGTGATGGCTGCTGGTTTCCCAAGCCGTATGGGTAAAGTAGAAAATGACCCTGTTGCTCTGATGTATCAGGCGCAGCGTTATGGTCAGAAAAACGGTGTGGGTTTTTATGCCTACAGCAAAGACGCGAAGGGCAAGCCGAAAAAAGACTCTGATGCCGTTGCTTATGAATTGCTGGCTAAAGCTGGTAGCACTGCTGTGGAATTCAGCGCGGACGACATTATTGCCCGTTGTATGGTGCCAATGATTAACGAAGTGATCCGCTGCTTAGAAGAAGGCATTGTCGCTACAGCTGCCGAAGCAGACATGGGCTTAATTTACGGTTTAGGTTTCCCTCCATTCCGTGGTGGTCCGCTGCGTTATGCCGACACCATTGGTCTGGCGAACTTTGTGGCTTTAGCCGACAAATACGCCCATTTAGGTGAAATCTATCAGGTAACAGACAAAACCCGCGCCATGGCAGCTTCTGGTGCCGTGTTCTACCCGGTTTAAGGCGGAGAGAAACAAATGAAACAAGCAGTGATCGTTGATTGTATCCGTACCCCTATGGGTCGCTCTAAAGCAGGTATCTTCCGCAACGTGCGTGCCGAAGAGTTATCCGCTTATGTAATGGCCGCTTTGGTTGAACGTAATCCGGCTTTAGATCCAGCCGAAATTGACGACGTGATCTGGGGTTGCGTGCAACAAACTCTGGAACAAGGTTTTAATGTCGCCCGTAATGCCGCTTTATTAGCAGGTATTCCGCATTCAGTACCGGCTGTGACGGTCAACCGCCTTTGTGGTTCATCTATGCAAGCCTTGCACGACGCAGTACGTGCCATTCAAACTGGTATGGGCGATGTGTATTTAATTGGCGGCGTGGAGCATATGGGCCATGTGCCTATGACGCACGGTGTGGATTTCCACCCTGGTTTAGGCAAAAACATCGCCAAAGCCTCAGGCATGATGGGCTTAACAGCTGAACTCTTAGGTAAACTGCATGGCATCAGCCGTCAGCAACAAGATGAGTTTGGCGCCCGCTCGCACCGTTTAGCCTATGAAGCCACGCTACAGGGTCGTTTCAAAAACGAAATTATCCCGGTGCAAGGCCATGACGCTGATGGCGTACTCAAAGTATTTGATACTGACGAAGTGATACGTCCGGAAACCACAGTAGAGGCTTTAGCCGCTTTACGTCCGGTGTTTGATCCGGCCAATGGTACTGTGACTGCTGGTACTTCTTCAGCTTTATCAGACGGTGCTTCTGGCATGCTGGTAATGAGCGAAGAAAAAGCCAAAGCTTTAGGCTTAAAAATCCGCGCCAAAGTCATTGGCATGGGCGTGGCTGGTTGCGACCCGTCTATTATGGGTTACGGCCCGGTTCCTGCCAGTAAAAAAGCCTTAAAAGCTGCTGGTATCACTATTGCTGATATCGACTACGCCGAGTTAAACGAAGCTTTCGCTGCTCAGGCTCTGCCTGTGATGAAAGACTTAGGTTTACTGGAAGTAATGGACACCAAAGTCAACTTAAACGGTGGCGCTATAGCCCTCGGTCACCCATTGGGCTGCTCAGGTTCACGCATCAGCACAACGCTGATTAACGTACTGGAAGACAAAGGCGGCAAATACGGCTTAGCCACTATGTGTATCGGTTTAGGCCAGGGTATAGCGACAGTGTTTGAGCGTGTAGAGTAATATCGTTTTTAGATGTTCGCTATTGAATAAGAGGGTTGGCTTCGGCCAGCCCTTTTTATTATATTCAGCCTAAGTTAGCATATGCGCCATTTCTCACGTGGAACCTGAACTATGTCGAACCCTGAACAGTTATTCGCAGCAGCCGATCAACAGCTGGATACTTTAGGTTTACGTTGCCCTGAGCCTGTGATGCTAACCCGCTTGGCGATTCGCAAAATGACGGCTGGCCAGACGCTACTCATTACCGCAGATGACCCAGCCACAACCCGTGATATTCCAGCTTTTTGCCGTTTTATGGAGCATGAACTGGTGGCAAGCGATACCAGTAGCGAGCCTTTCCGCTATTTAGTGAAAAAATCCGGCTAAACATTCAAAGCACCGCAAACACTTTTAACGACCTTTTTCCGCCCTTTATTGACCACTTTCTGCCCTTTATCGGTTCGCACTGTAAGGGCCAATGCCGCTACGCCACACTGCCTGCATCAAAACATTTAACCACTGATAAACAAGGTGAAACACGATGCAACAGACTCACAAAATTTTTAACCAGACCAACTTAAACCTGCTGCTCATCACAGCGCTGACGGCTTTAACCATTAAAACCCAATGGCTGCCCAGCGATAGCTCCACAGTACGCGAACTGAATGTGCAGCGTATTAATGTGATGGAGCCCAGTGGTCACCCACGTTTGGTGATAGCCAATACAGGCCATTCGCCTAAAGCCATTAAAGATGGCAAAGAGTTTTTTGATCCGGGTCCACGCCCAGGCATGATTTTTTACAATGACGAAGGCTCAGAAAACGGTGGTTTTGTATTCCGTGGTTTTGAAAAAGACGGCAAAGTCGAACATGGCCTGCATTTATCTTTTGATCGTTACAATCAGGATCAAAGCCTGGCACTGCAACACGTGGAACAGGACGGTATGCTGATCACAGGCCTGAACGTAATAGACAGACCTCAATACCCTGTAGACGATTATATGCAGCTTATGTTCGCCGCAGAAAAAGGTGATGCGGAGGCTGCAGCCAAAATCAAAGAATTGGAACAACTCCACCCAGATATTCATGGTAACAGACGAGCTTTTTATGGCACATTAAACAAAAAGGCGATGCTGCAACTGAATGATCCACAAGGAAATAAACGAATTGAAATGGCCGTGGGTACAGATGGTAAACCTCAACTGGTGTTTTATGCTGAAGATGGCAGCGAGCTGCTGCGTTTACCAGAAGCAGTGCAGGTGAGCCAATGAAACAGCTAAAAACCTTTGTACTGTTATTGGCCTTTTCCTATGGCTTGATGTTGTACCTGGCGCTGCTGCAAACCATGCCTGGGCAACCGCTGCAGTTCCATGCCGATGCCCCGCTGTGGCTTACCTTGCAGGCCGCTTTATCACTCTGGTTAAGCCGTAAGTTAGATACTGTGCTTTGGGCTAAACGTGCTGCGGCTTCACTGCTGCAGCGTTACATTCAAAGCTTTGGCCTGAGTTTACTGATTTTTGTTGGCCTGATGACCGGTATTCAGCTTTTGATAGATACCGCCACTAGTCAGCCCTTTTTGCTGCAGCAATATCTGCGGGTTGGCCTGATGTATCTGCTGGTGCATAGCTTAATAGCGGGTGCAGATTTGTTATGGCAGGCCTTAAAGCGCCAGCAACAACAGCAACTGGAGCTGATGCAAGCACAGCAGCATAACCAGCAGTCCAAGCTGCAATTACTACAACAACAGCTGGACCCACACTTTTTATTTAATAATTTGAATGTGTTATCGGTACTTATTCATAAAAACCCGGATCAGGCCGAGCAGTTTCTTGACCAGTTTGCCGATATTTACCGCTACCAGTTGCAACAAGGCAGTAAAAATCTGGTGTCTTTGGCTGACGAACTGACTTTTGCACAACAGTATATGACGCTATTGGCACAACGTTTTCCAGCCAGTTTTCAGCTACAGATCTCTGTAGAGCAAGAACAACAAAGCAATTATCAATTAGTGCCCTGCAGCTTGCAGTTACTGCTGGAAAACGCGGTAAAACATAACAGCGCATCAGCTGAACAACCTTTGGTTATTCAACTGGAACTGCAACAAAGTCAGTTAATAGTACGTCACCCACTACGGCCCAAGGCCTTTGCTCAGGCAGGTACAGGCACTGGTTTAACTAACTTATCAGACGTTGTTTGGCCTTGCTGGGTAAGCCGATAGAAATCATTCAAAACGACGAATTTATAGTGAAAGTGCCGCTGCAGCATGGCGCTTGAATTAGCAGCACAAGCAAGGATTCGCCATGAAAGTACTGATTATTGAAGACGAGCAATTAGCGGCAGAAAAACTAATGGGTTATCTGAAGCGGTATCAGCCCGACGCCGAAGTGGTCGCTCAGCTTAGCTCTGTAGCCCAGGTACTGGAGTTTTTCGGAGCAGATCCAAAAGCTTCACAGCTGGATTTAATTCTCTCTGATGTGGAGCTGATCGATGGTCAAGTATTTACTGCGTTAGAGCAGCTGGATTTGCCTTGCCCAGTGCTATTTACCACGGCTTACGATCAATACTGGATGCAGGTGTTTCAGTACCAGGCAGTGGATTATTTACTCAAACCCTTCTCCTACCCCAGATTCGCCGAAGCTATGCTGAACTTTGCCCAACTTAAACATAAGTTGCAGCAGCCTGCTCTTGCGACTATTGCAGCTCCGGTTTACAAAAAGCGGTTTTTATTACGCAAAGGTCAAAGCTTAGCTATTTTACCAGTCGCTGATATTCTGCTGATCCGCGCCGCCAATGGTGTATTACTGGCTACAGATAAACACAATAGCGTGCATATACTGACGGAAGCCAATTTAGGCGATATAGAAAACCAGCTCGACCCAGCCGAATTTTTCCGGCTAAACCGCAGCGATATCCTGCATATCAGTAGCATCTTGCAGGTAGAGCCATACAACAAAGAGTCAGTTGCTGTAGTGCTTAGCTGTGATAAAGAGCCTGCTATCAGCAGCAAAACCAGAACGGCGCTGTTTAGGAAGTGGTTAAATCAGTGATTAAAAATTTTCTATGGTAAACATATGAATTACGAAAATAAGGCAAGAAGAATTAGAGCCGATCTTTCAAAGTACACAACTGCTTCAGTAGTAAACGAACTGTTAAATTCTTTACACGATAAAACGCCGATTGAACATGAAGGCATGAGACGGGCATGGCTTTTGTGTTTAGCATTAGACTGGACTCTGGAATTACAGCCAACATAAGGAGCCATTAAGATAGATCGTGCTTCTATGGACAAGATATTAAACAAGATATGGAATCTTCAGTCTTACGCTTCCGATATATCAGCTGAATCTTACGAGTTGCCGTTAAGAGCGATGATGATCCAACAGCTAGAGTTTCAAAGACCTAAGAGTGAACATCTTCTTTTCATGTTTCGTCTACATAACATTCTATTTAGATCTGGTAAGACAGAAACCCTAGTACAAGATTTTGAGTCGATCACTGGGCTTAAACTTATCGATTACTTCGCACTTGCTATTTGGACTCACCATATTTTTATAAATAAGCAAACAAGTGTAATACCTTATGAAAGTATCATTGAAGAGCTTTATCCTGGGTATAGCATTGATCAATTATCTAAATTTTTTTTAGAACCTTGGCGGAACACTACCTGAGCTTAAGAGACTATATGAGAAACCGAGCGATAGAAAATTGTTTAAATACGAATACTTTTGCGAGCCGGCAAGCCTACAACGTCCTTTTTTATTTTTACCTAAAGGTCTATCTACGCCGCACTCTTACGTCCTGTCAAAGGGTGTATGTGAATTCGTTCTGAGGCGTTTAAAATCTTCGGATCCAGAAAGGTTTAAGAACAAATTTACCGTAGCTTTTGAAGAATACGTTAGTGACATACTAAAGAATCTAAATCCTTCGATGCTGAGAGAAACTGAAATTCAGGCAATCTATGCTTCAAAAAACGTCTCAGGAAAATGCGTTGACTTTCTACTTCACGAAGGTAATAACATCTTTCTGATAGATGCTAAGTGCGCTGAGCCACAACCCAATGTTCTTTCAAGTGATAATCCATTACACATAGCAGATCGTATAAAAGAAAATATGCTCAAAGGCGTTCAGCAAGTTGGTGAAACTATTAAAAACTTGGAAAAATTGGATTACGCCAACCTTCCTGATATTGACCATCGTTACTCTGTCATCGTTACTCATCAAGACTTCTACATTCGAAATCTAAGCAAACTCACAGCTTACTTAGGCGAAGATAAATCAAGGAAATACAATGACAGTACTTCTGGCTCTATCAAGCAAGAAAAGTTAATGTTCATCAGTATCGACCACTTTGAAGCCGTCGCAATAATCTGCAAAGCAGCGAATCGCAGTATTTCTGATTTTATTTCGTTTGTTGTCGATGCAGAAAAGAGTCATATAACTGAGTGTTTTGCAATGATTCAATACATTGAAAAATATGCTAAAAGTGTTGGAGTGAAGCGTTCTTTTCGTGAATCATCACATTTGCGGTCTAGCCTTGAATCAGGGCGAGAAAATCTTGGCCATGCCTTAAACACAAGTAAAAACTATTGGCGAAACAAAAATAGTGACGAAGGAATAAGAGCCTTCATAAGGGCGTATCACGAACTAAAGTCTGAGCTATTAAAGGCACAGCCAAATTTATTGGTTTAGTACCATTTTAAAGATAAGGCCAGCGTAAACCCTGGCCTTATCTGTCTTCTTAGTAAAAAATCACTGCAATACAGAAATATCCGCTACACGCAGGAATAACTCACGTAATTGCTGTAACAAGGCCTGACGGTTTAAGCGTACTGCGGCATCGTCGGCGTTGACCATCACTTTGTCGAAGAACTGGTCTACTACATCGCGCATGGCGGCCAGATGGCTTAAACCCTCGGCATAGCTGCTTGCCGTTGCCTGATAGGCTTGTTCAGCCACTATAGCCTTATACAGAGCTTGTTCGGCCTCTTCGCTTAGCAGAGCGCTATTGATGCTCTGTGGAATAGCTTCTGTCACTTTGGCCAGAATATTCGCAACCCTCTTATTGGCAGCAGCTAAAGCTAAAGCAGCGTCCAGTTTGCGGAATTCAGCAACAGCTTTGACACGGCGGTCGAAGTCGGCCGGATTGGTTGGACGGCGGGCTAATACAGCCTGAATCACGTCCACACCAAAACCTTCGCCTTCGTACCAGGCACGGAAACGGCCCAGCATAAAGTCCAGCACTTCATCTGACACAGTGGCTTGAGTTAACTTGTCGCCAAAAGTAGTTTTGCTGAATTCAATCAGTTCGATTAAATCCAGTGGTAACTGTTTTTCCACCATAATACGCAGCGCACCAATGGCAGCGCGGCGTAAGGCGAACGGGTCTTTATCGCCTTTTGGCGCCTGACCTATACCAAAGATACCCACCAGCGAATCCATTTTATCGGCAATGGCCACAGCACAAGCTTCGAGCTGGCTTGGCAGGCTGTCACCGGCAAAACGGGGTTTGTATTGCTCGTTCAGCGCTATAGCCACAGCTTCAGGCTCACCGTCCAGACGGGCATAATGCATACCCATCACGCCCTGCACTTCCGGGAACTCACCCACCATATTGGTCATTAAGTCAGTTTTGGATAACAAACCAGCACGTTCAGCGTGTTGGACATCTGCGCCTATTTTGCCCGCAATAAAAGCGGCTACTTTGGCGATTCGCTCTGATTTCTCTAATAAAGTACCCAGCTTTTGCTGGAACAATACAGTGCTTAATGCAGGCAGACGATCAACCAGTTTGGTTTTTGCGTCTGTAACAAAAAAGAACTGAGCGTCAGATAAACGTGGGCGTACCACTTTTTCGTTACCAGAGATAATCTGGCTTGGGTCTTTGCTATCAATATTAGCCACAAAGATGAATTTATTCAGTAACTTGCCATTGTTATCAACCAGCGGGAAATACTTCTGGTTGTCTTTCATGGTGGAAATTAACGGCTCAGCCGGCACCTGCAGGAAACGCTCCTCAAAAGAACCTACCAACACCACTGGCCATTCCACTAATGAGGCCACTTCTTCCAGCAACGCATCATCCATCAGCGCCACGCCGTTTAAGGCTTTGGCCTGAGCTGCCACGTTTTCAGCAATAATGGCTTTACGTTTGGCGAAGTCTGCAATGACATAAGACTGTTCCAGCGTGCTTAAATAGCTATCAGCGTTTTTGATTTCAACCAAAGCAGGTGCATGGAAACGGTGGCCATAGCTAACACGACCCGACTCTTTGCCCAAAATAGTGGCAGGCACTACCTCGTCACCTAATAACAAAGTGACAGTATGTACAGGACGGATAAATTCGGCGGTTGAATTGCCCCAGCGCATTGGCTTGGCAATAGGCAACTTAGCTAAAGCAGTGCTGATCACCGCTGGTAATAAAGAAGCTGTGCTTTCGCCTTTAATCAGCGCTTTATGGATCAGCCAGGCACCTTTGTCGGTTTCTAAACGTTCGGCCTGCTCAGCGGTAATACCGTTTGAAGCAGCCCAGGCTGCAGCCGCTTTAGTTGGCTTGCCATCGGCATCAAAAGCCGCAGCCAAAGCCGGACCACGTTTTTCCACTACTTTGTCTTGCTGTTGCAACGCCAGTTGATTGACACGAACAGCTAAACGACGTGGCGCCGCATACCAGTGGACCTCGCCATGGCTTAAGTTCTGCGTGGCCAGCTCTTCAGTGATATTGTCAGCAAAGGCAGTCGCCAGAGTTTTTAATGCTTTTGGTGGTAACTCTTCGGTACCAATTTCTACGAAAAAATCTTGCACAGACATTATGCCTCCTGCGTTGACTGGTTACGGCGCTTGCTATCACTACAGAGGGGAAAGCCTAACTTTTCCCGCGCAGCAAAATAGGCTTCAGCACAGGCTTTGGCCAGGGTGCGCACCCGCAGAATATAACGCTGACGTTCGGTCACAGAAATGGCGTGACGGGCATCCAGTAAGTTAAAAGCGTGCGAGGCTTTCATTACTTTTTCATAAGCCGGTAGAGCTAAACCTGCTTCAATCAGCTTTTGGCTTTCGGCTTCACACTGGTCAAAAGAAGCAAATAGCGCTTGTACGTCGGCATATTCAAAGTTGTAGGTGGATTGCTCTACTTCGTTCTGGTGGAATACATCACCATAAGTGACACGGCCTAAAGGACCGTCCGCCCAGACCAGGTCATAAATGCTGTCCACGCCCTGGATGTACATCGCCAAACGCTCTAAACCATAGGTAATTTCGCCTGTGACAGGACGGCACTCTAAGCCACCTACCTGCTGGAAATAAGTGAACTGAGTCACTTCCATGCCGTTTAACCACACTTCCCAACCCAGACCCCAGGCGCCTAGCGTTGGCGATTCCCAGTTGTCTTCAACAAAACGAATATCGTGCACTAGCGTATCAATACCCAGTTCACGTAAGGAACCTAAATACAGCTCCTGAATATTGGCTGGTGACGGCTTTAAGATCACCTGAAACTGATAGTAGTGCTGCAGACGGTTAGGGTTTTCACCGTAACGGCCATCGGTAGGACGGCGGCAAGGCTGCACATAAGCCACGTTGGTCGGCTCAGGGCCTAAAGAACGTAAGAATGTCATAGGATGGAAAGTACCGGCCCCTACTTCCATATCCAGCGGCTGAACAATAACGCAGCCCTGGCGTGCCCAATAATCTTGTAATGCCAGGATCAACCCCTGGAAGGTCTTCATATCGTACTTTTGCATTAGCCTGACCTTGCTGGTAAAAATGACTGAAAAGTATACCTATTTGCGGCGTCGAACTGTAGCGCTAAGCCGCGTTTTTTATGGGTTTTTTAAGCTTTATTAAATTAGAAAGGCTCCGTGAGGAGCCTTTTCTGTTTTCAAGCTTTACAGCTTACACGTCCAGGTTTGCAACCCGCAGCGCGTTTTCTTCGATAAAGTTACGGCGTGGTTCTACGTCGTCACCCATCAAGGTATTAAACAACTGGTCGGCACCTATGGCATCTTCAATAGTCACACGCAGCATGCGGCGGGTATTTGGATCCATAGTGGTTTCCCATAACTGTTCAGGGTTCATCTCACCCAAACCTTTATAACGCTGGATATATAAACCACGTTTCGACTCGGCCATTAACCATTCCAGTGCTTCAACAAAGCTTTCTACTGGTTTGATCTTTTCGCCACGGCGGACATAACCACCCTCTTCAATTAAGTCACGGATTGCAGTGCCTAATTCAACAATGCGGCCGTAATCGACTGACGTGATAAAGTCATAATGCAGCAGGTATTCATTGTCGATACCGTGCTGACGGATGATGACTTTTGGTATAAACAGCTGACGCTCACGGTCTTCTACAACCGCATAACCATAGCTTGAACCATCACCTTCACGTTCTTGTAAACGAGTAATGATGTTTTTGGCCCAAGTTTCGGCCAAAGCTGCGTCTTTGCACAGCTCAGGCGTAATGGCAGGCACATACACCAGTTCGTTTAATAAGTTCGATGGGATCTTACGGCTTAAACGAGTGATAGTGGCTGTGACCTTATGGTATAGCTGTACCAATGTTTCCAGCTGAGCACCGCCTATGCCTGGAGCATCGGCATTAACATGCAATGTCGCTTCATCCAGCGCCAAAGTCGTTAAGTACTCAGTTAAGGCCGGGTCATCTTTAATATATTGTTCTTGCTTACCTTTTTTCACTTTGTATAAAGGCGGCTGAGCAATATAGATGTAACCACGTTCAATCAACTCTGGCGTTTGACGATAGAAGAAGGTCAATAACAGAGTACGGATGTGAGAACCATCGACGTCAGCATCCGTCATCAGGATGATGCTGTGGTAACGGGTTTTATCCGGGTTGTATTCGTCACGACCTATACCACAACCTAAAGCTGTGATCAGGGTGCCTACTTCCTGCGAGGAAATCATCTTGTCGAAACGGGCTTTTTCTACGTTGAGGATTTTACCTTTCAGCGGCAGAATAGCCTGGTTTTTGCGGTTGCGCCCCTGCTTAGCAGAGCCACCCGCAGAGTCACCCTCTACCAGGTAAAGTTCTGATAAAGCTGGATCTTTTTCCTGACAGTCGGCCAGTTTACCCGGTAAACCAGCGATATCTAAGGCACCTTTACGGCGCGTCATTTCACGGGCTTTACGGGCCGCTTCACGGGCACGGGCAGCGTCTACAATTTTGCCGACGATAATTTTGGCTTCGCCCGGGTTTTCTAACAGATATTCGTTCAGTTTTTCATGCATTGCACTTTCAACTGCAGACTTCACTTCACTGGACACCAGCTTATCTTTGGTCTGAGAACTGAACTTAGGATCCGGCACTTTCACGCTGATAACAGCAGTTAAGCCTTCACGAGCGTCGTCGCCTGTGGCAGAGATTTTCATCTTCTTGGCGTAGCCTTCGTGCTCCATATAGGTGTTTAACACCCGAGTTAAAGCAGAACGGAAACCGGCTAAGTGAGTACCACCATCCCGTTGTGGAATGTTGTTGGTGAAACAATAAATACCTTCCTGGAAGGAATCGTTCCACTGCATCGCTACTTCTACAGAAATACCATCTTCTTCACGCTGAGAAGTGAAGTAAAAGGCTTTCTGGTGAACCGGAGTTTTAGTGCGGTTTAAGTACTGCACAAAAGCTTCGATACCACCTTCGTATTTGAAATGGTCGGTTTTGTCGTCACGTTCGTCGGTCAGAATAATACTGACACCAGAGTTCAGGAAAGATAGTTCGCGCAAGCGTTTGGCCAGAATATCGTAGTGGAAATTGATATCGCTGAAAATGGTTGGGCTTGGCCAGAAACGAATTGAAGTACCAGTGCCTTCAGTTTCACCTATCACGCCTAATGGCGCATCTGGCACACCTAAACGGTAGATTTGCGAATGCACTTTTTGCTTACGGCGAATGGTCAGCTCTAACTTGTCAGATAATGCGTTGACTACCGATACACCTACACCGTGCAAACCACCAGATACTTTGTAGGAGTTATCATCAAATTTACCACCGGCGTGTAATACCGTCATGATCACTTCAGCTGCAGATACACCCTCTTCATGCATATCTGTAGGAATACCACGACCATTGTCGCGCACTGATACTGAGTTATCGGTATGGATAGTTACCCATACATCAGTACAGTGGCCAGCTAAGGCTTCATCGATGGAGTTGTCGACAACTTCGAATACCATGTGGTGTAAGCCTGAACCGTCGTCCGTATCACCGATATACATACCGGGTCTTTTACGTACGGCATCCAGGCCTTTTAATACTTTGATACTCGACGAGTCGTAAATATGTTCTTCGGCCATCTTCATTCTGTCCGTATTGTTATCTGTCCGTGTTCCACGTGAAACAATGCTGGATTCACATCCGGTATTGCTGGCAGAACCTGATCAGTATTAATCGCTGAAATAAATACCTGCGAATTAATGGTGTTTAAAAAACTAAATATATGACGCTTGGAATTATCGTCTAATTCCGAGGCCAAATCATCAATTAATAACACTGGCTTTTTATGGCCATAGTTATAAATCACGTTACTTTGTGCCACTTTCAGCGCAAAGAGTAATACCTTGAGTTGTCCACGTGACAACACTTCTTCGACCGCCTGGCCCGCTACTTTCAGCTTTAAATCCGCCTTTTGTGGGCCAAACTGACAATGCCCTAAACGCAAATCTTGCAGAAAATTTTGCTGCAGTAACTGCTGTAATTGCTCTGGCGTTTCGATACGTTCTGGCCAGCCTGAATACAACTGCAGGGTTAAACCCGAAGCCCAGGGCGCATCAACCAATAGCGGCTGAACCGCTGTATCCAAAGCCGAAATATAACGCTGGCGCAACGCCTGTAATTCAAAAGCCAAACTGGCCAAGTTCTGGTCCCAGTAGGCATATTCATCGTTATAACGCTTTTGTGTTTTTAACAACGCATTGCGATGTTTCAACACTCGCTGCAATTTGCTCCACAAGGAATAGAAACTGTGTTCCACGTGAAACAATCCCATATCGAAAAACTGCCGTCTTTCTTTTGGACCTCCCAGTAAAAGCCTAAAGCTTTCTGGGGTAATTAATTGTACCGGCAACAATTGCGCTAGTTCAGATACGCGGTTCAGGTCTTCGCCGTTTAACCGCATCCGTAGCTCGCCTTCGCGTTCGCGCTGCAAGCCCAAATTTAATAACTGCTCTGCCATTTCAACTTTGGCATTCAGTAAAAATGCTGGTTGTTCGTAGCGGATCAGCTTTTCTGGCTTACTGCTGCGAAAAGAGCGGCCATGCGCCAAATAATAAATGGCCTCGAGCAAACTGGTTTTGCCGCTGCCATTTTCGCCATAAATCAGGTTTATCCCGGGACGAAACTCTAAATGAGCTTCGGCAATGTTGCGAAACTGCTGAATTCTAAGCGTATTTAATGCCATTCACTATAAACGCATTGGCATCACAACATACATGGCACCTGACTTAGCACCGACGCCTTCAATCAGCGCACTGGAGTTACCGTCACTTAAATGCAGCACCACCAGGTCGGTTGATAAGGTATTGAGTACGTCGAGCAAGTAGCCGACGTTAAAGCCGATTTCCAGCGTATCGCCCTGGTATTCCACTTCTATGCTTTCTTCCGCTTGTTCGTGTTCCGGGTTATTCGCCACAATCTGCAGCTCGCCTGAACTCAAAGTGAAACGCACGCCACGGTATTTTTCATTCGATAAAATAGAAGCGCGAACACAAGAGTCTTTTAACACATCGCGGTGTGCGGTCACCAGCTTAGTGCTGTTGCGCGGCAATACACGACGATAATCAGGGAAGCGGCCGTCAATCAATTTACAGCTGAAGCTGAACTGAGTGTCAGTTAAACGAATATGGTTTTGGCCTAAACTTAACGTCACCAGTTGATCATCAGCAATCAATAAACGCATGACTTCCAGCACGCCTTTGCGCGGAATAATGATTTGTTTTTGATGACCGGCCGTAGCAGCCAATTCAATAGAACTCATGGCCAGACGGTGACCGTCGGTTGCGACAGAACGTAAAGTGCCGTTATCTACTTCAAATAACAAACCGTTCAGGTAATAACGCACATCCTGGTTCGCCATAGAAAATGCAGTGTCATCTAATAAATGACGTAACTGACTGCGTGGCAACTGCAGCTCGACTTCACCTTGCCAGCTTTCTAAATTTGGATAATCGTTGGCACTTAAAGTCGATAAAGTAAATTTACTTTTGCCTGTGCTCACCACACAGTTATCGCCCTGCACTGTGACACTTAATAAAGAGGTGTCAGGCAAACTACGGCAAATATCCAGAATCTTTTTCGCCGGCACAGTTATACGGCCAGGGCTAATAAGTTGCTGGATAGGCGACATAGCCACCAATTCGATTTCTAAATCGGTACCGGTCAGGATCAGCTGGCCGTCTTCGCGCGCTTCAATCAACACATTGGACAAAATAGGTAAAGTATGGCGCCGTTCAATAGCACCTGACACCATTTGTAAGGGTTTGAGCAGAGCGTCGCGTTCAATAGTAAATTGCATCACCATTCCCTATTATGAAGACAATGTTCGAATTAAGTTTTGGAAATCTTCTTTAATTTCATGCGTCTCTTCTTTTAACGATTCGATTTTACGACACGCATGCAAGACTGTGGTGTGGTCACGGCCACCAAAAGCATCACCAATTTCTGGCAAGCTGTGGTTGGTCAGTTCCTTTGCCAAAGCCATCGCCATTTGACGAGGACGAGCGACTGAACGACTGCGGCGTTTCGACAATAAATCCGCCACCCGTATTTTGTAATACTCGGCCACAGTTTTCTGAATATTCTCAATAGTGACTAACTTGTCCTGCAAAGCCAGCATATCGCGTAATGCTTCGCGCACAAAGTCGATGGTAATAGGACGGCCAGTAAAATTGGCGTTGGCAGAAATACGGTTTAACGCCCCTTCTAATTCACGCACATTAGAGCGCAAACGTTTGGCGACAAAAAAAGCTACTTCTTCCGGCAAACGAATATTGATCTCCTGTGCTTTACGCATCAGGATCGCAACCCGAGTTTCCAATTCTGGTGGTTCGATGGCGATAGTTAACCCCCAACCGAAACGACTTTTTAAGCGCTCTTCCACGCCGTCTATTTCTTTTGGATAACGATCGCTGGTTAAAATGATCTGTTGGTTGCCTTCAAGCAAAGCATTAAAGGTATGAAAGAACTCTTCCTGGGAACGATCTTTTTTTGCGAAGAATTGAATATCATCGATAAGCAGCGCATCCACAGAGCGATAATAGCGTTTAAACTCTTCTATCGCATTGTTTTGTAAGGCTTTAACCATATCCTGGACAAAACGTTCTGAGTGCATATAAATCACTTTGGCATCAGGCTTTTTCGCCAGAATACCGTTACCTACCGCATGCAATAAGTGAGTTTTACCTAAACCAGTACCGCCATATAAAAATAGCGGATTATAAGCAGTGCCCGGATTGTCGGCCACTTGCTTGGCTGCAGCGCGCGCTAACTGGTTCGATTTACCTTCAACAAAGTTATCGAAGTTATGCTTCGCATTGACGTTGCTGTTCACTATAGTTTTTGGCGCTGGCTCAGGCATAGCGGCCACCGGAGCTGCAGCTGGAGCAACCCTTGGTAATTGATTCACAGGGCTAGCTAAAGGCTTTTGGGTTGAACCTACATCAAAGCGCAGCCGTGGCGCATGATCGCCACAATAGCCCTGGATCAGTTCATTGATCCGGTTCAGGTATTTGTCACGCACCCAATCCAGCACAAAGCGGTTAGGCGCATACAAAGTCAGTGCGTCATGCGAGCTGTCAGCTTGTAATGGACGGATCCAGGTTCCAAAATCACGAGCTGGTAGCTCGGCTTGGAGCGCTTCGAGGCAATTTTTCCAAACGGACTGATACACCATATCTCCAAAAGCCCCTAATAATTATTATTTAGTTAGGCAGGCGTAAGTGAAAAGAGCAGCATTATCATACGATCTTATCCACAAGTTCAATATTGACTTTTGCAAAAATGCGACGAGCGACAAAAACAATATGTAACCTATTGTTTTATATTGAAATAATCCTCTTATTCCATTTACTGATATGCAAGCGAAAGATCAGACCAAAGCGGTCCAAAAACCGCTGTTTTTTAAAACAACTCACATTTTATCCCAGTTAAGTGACCTGCCTTGTGGACAACTTTTAAAGATCAGTAAAAAATAATGATCAGATCAGCAGAAACAGAAGGATCTGCATTGACAACAGCTGCTGACCCGCTTAGAATTCGCGCTCTTTTTTAATCGCTGCGTTTTGGTTTTTACTAAAACACAGACCCTTAGTAAATATCGACCGGACGGACGAAGTTATGAAAAGAACATTTCAACCTAGCGTATTTAAACGTGCTCGCGTCCACGGCTTCCGTGCTCGCATGGCTACCAAAAATGGCCGTCAAGTGATTGCACGTCGCCGTGCTAAAGGCCGCAAGCGCTTAACAGTCTAGTCAGATTCGTAAGCGCTGCGTGGTCAGCTATACATTCAGCAGGGAGTTACGTCTGTTAACTCCCCGCGAATTCGACAACGTCTTCCAAAATCCTTTCCGGGTTTCTTCTCCTCTCTTTACTATCTTGTGCAAACCTAATCAGTCTGTTCATCCAAGACTTGGTCTGACTATTGCCAAAAAACGTGTTAAATTAGCCACGCATCGAAACCGCATCAAAAGATGTTCACGGGATAGCTTTCGGCTACACCAACATGAACTTCCACCTGTTGATTTAGTTTTGATGGTAAAAGGTGATATCAGCAATACGCCCAATGAAGAATTGCACAAGCAACTGGATAAGTTATGGGGCAAAATAGCTCGCCAATACAAAACACTGGTGCAAGACTGCTAATTTCCACCGTGCGTGGTTATCAGAAGTTGATCAGTCCGTTATTTGGACCCAGTTGCCGGTTTTATCCCACCTGTTCTCATTACGCCATTGAAGCCATAGAACGCTTTGGTGCTGTAAAAGGTGGTTGGTTAACTACAAAACGTTTATTAAAATGTCACCCCTTACATCCCGGTGGTGAAGACCCGGTTCCACAAAAGCAGAAAGAGACTAACTAACAGATGGATTCTCAACGCAGTTTATTAGTGATAGCCCTCGCCTTCGTGAGCTTATTGTTATGGCAGGCATGGCAAACCGATCACGCGCCTAAACCAGTCACTCCGGTCACTGAACAAAGCACAACCACTTCAGCAGGTTCAGCCGACTTACAATTAAGCAGTTCTGGTACTTCAGCTCAAGCTGCGGCGCCAGTAGCTACTCAACAAGTGATCACCGTCAGTACTGATGTATTAAAAGTACAAATCGACACTAAAGGTGGCGATATTGTTGATTTAACTTTACCAGCTTTTACTCTGACTAAAGACAGCGACCAGCCTTATCAGCTGATGCGTAAGTTGAACGGTTTTGAATACGTGGCACAATCTGGCTTATTGGCAGACGGTCCGGATGATAAACGTAATAGTGGTCGTCCTGTGTACAGCGTTGCACAAACCAACTACCAGTTAGCCAATGGCGAACAGCAAATAGTAGTACCTTTAACCTTTAACCATAACGGTTTAGAGATTGAAAAACGCTACATCTTTACCGCTGGAAAATATGATGTCCGGGTAGAATATTTGCTGAAAAATACCACTGCGCAAACGAAATTAGTGCAGTCTTACCAGCATCTGGTGCAAACCATTGATAACGGCAAAAGCAGCAGTATGATGATGCCTATTTATCGTGGTGGTGCTTTCTCTACTTCAGAAAAACGTTACGAAAAATATACGTTTGAAGATATGCAGGAAACTAACCTGGCTCAATCCACCAAAGGTGGTTGGGTGGCTATGCTGGAGCACTACTTTGTTGCCGCCTGGGTTCCGGAAAAAACTGCAGACAATCAGCTGTATAGCTTAGTGAATAACGGTAACGGCATTGTCGGCGTTAAAGGCCCTGAATTGACAATCCCGGCGGGAGAAAGCCTGACTATTGCTTCTACTTTTTATGCCGGTCCTAAGGATCAGGATAACTTAGCCGCTATTGCTGATGGTCTGGATTTGACTGTGGATTACGGCTTCTTATGGTTTATTTCTCAGACTTTATTCTGGTTACTGACCTTAATCCAAGGTTTTGTCAGCAACTGGGGTGTCGCCATTATTATCATCACCTTAATAGTCAAAGGTGTAATGTATCCGCTGACCAAAGTGCAGTATGAATCTATGGCTAAGATGCGTAATCTGAAACCAAAAATTGATGAGCTGCAGGCCCGTTACAAAGATGACCGTCAAAAGATGGGCCCAGCCATGATGGAGTTGTACCGCAAAGAAAAAGTAAACCCTATGGGTGGCTGCTTACCTATGCTGGTGCAAATGCCAATCTTCCTGGCTTTGTATTGGGTGTTTGTTGAGAGCGTGGAATTACGTCAGGCGCCCTTTATGTTATGGATCCAGGATTTATCCACCCAGGACCCGTACTACGTCTTACCAGTGCTGTTTGGTATCAGTATGTTTGTCATGCAAAAACTGACACCTATGACAGTGACGGATCCGATGCAGCAAAAAATTATGCTGTGGATGCCAGTAGTGTTCTCCGTATTCTTCCTGTGGTTCCCAAGTGGTCTGGTGCTGTACTGGTTAGTCAGCAACCTGATTTCTTTAGCCCAGATGCTGTATATCTACCGTGGTATGGAGAAAAAAGGTCTCTACACCAAAAGCTAAGGCTTAAGGTATACACTGTAAAGGCCTGTTTTCAGGCCTTTTTGTTTTTTTGAGTTTAAAAACGTTTGAGGTTTGATCAATGTACAGCACAGACACTATTGCCGCTCAGGCCACAGCCACAGGTCGTGCCGGCGTAGGAATTATCCGGGTATCAGGCCCTGCCGTATCCGCAGTGGCTTCTGCTATTCTGGGCAAAATACCAAAACCCCGTACTGCTGAATACCTGCCGTTTTTAGACGAACAAAAACAAACTCTGGATCAGGGCATAGCGCTGTATTTCCCTGGCCCAAATTCCTTTACAGGTGAAGATGTATTAGAACTGCAAGGCCACGGTGGCCCTGTGCTTTTAGATATGCTGTTGCGTCGTGTGCTGCAGATGAAAGATGTGCGGATAGCACGTCCTGGTGAGTTTTCCGAACGGGCCTTTTTAAACGACAAATTGGATTTAACTCAGGCCGAAGCGATTGCCGACTTAATTGACGCAAGCTCAGAACAGGCAGCCCGCTCCGCTATGCATTCGTTGCAGGGTGAGTTTTCTCGCAAAATCCACGACCTGGTGGAAAAAGTGATTTACCTGCGGATTTACGTCGAGGCTGCTATCGACTTTCCGGATGAAGAAATCGACTTTTTATCAGACGGCAAAGTAGCGGGTGATTTAGCGGAAATTATTGCTGATTTAGCAGGCATTCAGAAACAAGCCACTCAAGGCAGCATATTACGTGAAGGTATGCGCGTGGTAATTGCTGGTCGGCCTAATGCTGGTAAATCCAGCTTATTAAACGCTTTAGCAGGCCGTGAAGCCGCCATAGTGACTGAAATAGCGGGCACCACCCGAGATGTATTACGTGAGCATATTCATATCGACGGTATGCCTTTGCATATCATCGACACCGCTGGTTTACGTGAAGCCACAGACAAAGTGGAACAAATAGGCATAGAACGCGCCTGGCAGGAAATAGAACAAGCAGACCGCGTGCTCTTTATGGTTGATGGCACCACCACAAACGCCACCAGCCCGGCCGAAATCTGGCCAGATTTTATGTCACGTTTACCGAAAGATTTAGGCTTAACAGTGATACGCAATAAAGCCGACTTAACAGGCGAAACTACAGGTGCCAGTCAAGACGGTGACTATCCGGTTTTTCATATCTCGGCCAAAACCAATTCAGGTATTGAAGAGTTACGGGATCACCTCAAAGCCTGTATGGGCTTTGACGCCAATACCGAAGGTAGCTTTATCGCCCGACGCCGCCATTTAGACGCGCTGGAACGCGCTGCAGAGCATTTAGCCATAGGCGATGCTCAGTTACATAACCACTTAGCTGGCGAGCTGTTAGCAGAAGAACTGCGCCTGACTCAGCAACACCTGAATGAAATCACCGGCGAATTTAGTTCGGATGATTTATTGGGCAGGATATTCAGCTCGTTCTGTATCGGTAAATAACTGAATTTTAGCGGCCTCCCCGCATTGCCAGATGATCGCTGGCGGTGCGGCGGATAAGCAGCGTCAGTACTCCAGCCCCACATATCGTAATCCCACTTGCCAGTAGTAAACCTGAATCAAAACTGCCACTTTGTTTGGCCAGATAACCACTGATCGCAGGAGCTATCACTTGGGCTGTGCCATAACAAAGCGTCATCTTGCCCATCAACTGAGCGGGTTTTTCCGGTAATAAGCGCCCTGCCATAGTCAGCATTAAACTGACACAACCGACAAAACTGATGCCAAATAAAAAGGCACTGAACAATAACGCCAACGCCTGACTCCACAGCACAGGTAACACAATAGCCACAGCGTTCAAGAGCAAAGCCCAACGTAGACTGACTAAATAACCAGAACGTCGTGCAACCCTATCCCAGAAAATCGCTGCTGGTGCGGCACCTATACCTAAAGCAAAAAATGCCCAGTTACCAAAACCTGTTAGTTCTGCGTTTAAGCTCGCCATAGCGACAATAAAAGTGATAGTAACTACATAGCCATAACCGGCGCAGAAATACATTAAAAATAACGGCCAAAGGAAACTTCGGGGTAAAGCTAAGGGCGTTGCATCAGTGTTGTTGCCGGATAATGCCAGCTGTGGTGCGGGCAACCAGCGCCACGCCGGAATAATCAGCACCAATCCGAGTAAGCTAAGCGCCAGCCATTGCTGATCCCAACTCAAAGCCGCAGCGCTAAGCAGCTCTACGAATAAAGCCACTAAAGCTATGCCCAGACCCAAGCCTGCAAAATGTAAACCCAGTTCAGCTTTAGCGCCACGCGCAGCCAGCTGCTGTAAAATAAGACCTGAGGCCAATAACATTGAAGCTGCAGAACTTAAACCTGCCAGAAAGCGCCACAAGCCCCAAAATAGCGGGTCTGAACTATAAGCTGTGGCCAGTGTGCTAAGCACCGCAAAAACCAAACCTATACGATAGGCATAAAACTTCCACTGCCAGTCTTTTAACCGCACCGCCAACAATGCACCAGTAAAGTAACCTAGATAATTCACAGCAGCTAAATAGCCAGCCAAAGCTTCAGTAAGGCCTGCGCCGGACATTAAAGGAATAAGCGGGGTGTAGGCAAAACGCGCTATACCCAAACACAACAGCTGACTAAAAAAACCAGCCAACAGGAAGCGGCGCGCCACTGGATCAGACATACATTCCATTCTTTTAGCACTCGCACATTTTCATCAGATTGACAGCCCACCCAACGCAAAGCTATAGGCGAATAGTCGCAGAGATAAGCTGTTCGCCCACTTAACTTAAAAAGACAACAGCATCCTGAAGGCTATCAAGAGTAATACGCAGGCAAACAACTTCTTCAATAAGGCCGCAGGCACTATTGTGGCGAGCCGCACACCAAGTGGAGCTGCGACTACAGAGCCAATACTCATTCCAAGCACTGCAGGCCAATACACAGCACCAATCAGATCTGGATGAGAGAAAGGCGCAGTTTGCAGCATATAGGAGATGGCACCAAACACAGTCACAGGAAAACCGACGGCCACTGAACTGGCTACGGCTTTGGGCATTGCCATAAAACGATTTAAAAAAGGTACCATCAACACTCCACCGCCAGCACCAATAAAACTACCAGTGAAACCAACTAAAGCCGGAAACCAACGTAACCATTGAGCTGAGGGTGTTTTTTGCAACTGAGCAGTATTTGCTGATGGCTTTAACATAGAGAAAGCCACATAAAACAAAAAAGCGGCAAAAATGCACTGCAGCCATAAAGCTGGCAAACGTGTCACCTGCAAGGAACCAAGCACAACGCCAAATAAACTGGCCGGTAACATCAACCTGATCACCCCCCAGTTAATAGTGCCCTTTTGCTGATGCACCCGCAGTGAAGACACAGAACCTATAGCGGCTATCATCATGGAGCTCGCCAGAGCTATTACAGGGGAAACTTCTGCACTAAAACCTAAAGATGGCAACATAAAAGTTAAAAAAGGCACTGTCACCAAGGCCATGCCTACGCCTATCAGGCCCAACAATAAGCCACCAGCTACACCTGCCAGAATAAATAACGTCAGCACCCACAGATCCATAAATTCCTGCCTGAACTAAAAAGGCCAGCTGGTGCTGGCCTTGTCAAAATCTATATTCTATCTGGCATAAGTTGCGGTTAAGGTTGCTTTGCCCAGAGCTGTCGCATTGAGCATAAAACCTACGACGGCAGCGCTGGCACCATCTGGTACCCCTAAAGTAGCTTCAGGTAAAGCCCAGACGGTAAACTGATAACGATGCATGCCATGGCCTTCTGGTGGGCAGGCACCACCAAATTCTTTGATGCCATAGTCGTTGCAAAAACTGCGGCTGCCTGCAGGCAACTGGCCATTGCCTGCGCCTTGCGGCAATGAAGTGACAGTGGCAGGAATATCCAGAACTAACCAATGCCAAAAGCCTGAGCCTGTGGGCGCATCCGGATCAAACACAGTAATAGCAAAACTCTGAGTACCAGCTGGAGGGTTTTTCCAGCTTAACTCAGGTGATAAATTTGGGCCGTCACAACCAAAGCCATTAAATTCAAAGGTCTTCGCCATGAAATGGCCTTCTCGGATATCAGGGCTAGTCAGTTGAAATAAGGTAGATGTCATGCTTTTTCCTTAACTATGGATCAAAACAAAGAATTAGATTGTCAGTCTGAACTTTGCAGACAGTCAAATCCAGATTTTTGCGACTAACATAGTTCGCGGTGCTTTAGCTATGTTGCTGTAACCACTGATAAAACATCTGTTTTGGCATAGCACCTGATTGCTGCGCAACCAGCTTACCCGCTTTAAACAACATCAAGGTTGGAATGGAGCGAATCTGAAACTGCGCAGCCAACTGTTGTTGCTGTTCAGTATTTACTTTGGCAAACCGAAATTGTGGCTCTAATTCAGCAGCAGCCTGATTAAACACTGGTGCAAAGTTCAGGCAAGGCCCACACCAGCTGGCCCAAAAATCCACCACCACAGGCAATTCTGACTTTTGGATCTGATTGACAAAATTCTGTTGGGTGAGCTCTATGGGTTTTCCGGCAAACAGCGCGTCTTTGCACTGACCGCACTTAGGCTGATCGGCAAACTTTTCCGGCTGAACCCGGTTTAAAGTAGAACAATGAGGACAGGCAATAATCATGACTAGCTCCGGATTTAACTATTTAAACTACATATGGCCCTAGTATGGTTTTTTATAGAGCTATAGCTATAAAAAAACCGGCTTTCGCCGGTCTTATGTCTAAGGATGGACGGTACGTCGCAACTGTCTGGAAAGGTGTTGCGACGAATCCATACTTGTACGATTAATCTCTTGGTTTACGCGGTGCACGTGGAGCAGCACCTGGACGCGGACCTGGGCCGCCATCAGAGCGCTCAGTACGCTCACGACGTGGTGCCGAACTTGTGGCTGGTGAGCCAGTGTCCACACTGATATTCAGTTTCTGCTTACGCACATAAACTTTTTTCAGATGCTGCATAGTTTCAGCCGGGATATTGGCTGGTAATTCTACAGTACTGAAATGATCAAACAGCTTGATGTTACCGATAAACTGGCTATCGATGTTGGCTTCGTTGGCGATAGCACCAACGATGTCACCGGCGCGTACGCCATGTTCCTTACCCACTTCAATGCGATAATTGGTGTAATCACCTTTTAACTCACGACGTGGACGTGGTGGACGATCGCCGCGTTCAGCACGATCACCAGAACGTTCTGGTCTGTCACCACGGGCAAATCTATCGCGACCTGAAGACGGAGCACGATCATCACGGTCACGGCTATGCGGTTCACGGATTTCCGGGAACTGGTTAGCTACGTTTAACGGTTGATCTTTCTGCGCCATATACAACAGGGCAGCAGCCATATCTACATCGGTCGTTTCTAACTTTTCACGCCAATCGTTCACCAGATCCTGGAAGAAGCTTAAGTTTTTCGCTTCAATGGTCTGAGCTAACTGAGCACGGAAAGACTCGATACGACGTTGTTCAATCACCTGACCTGTCGGAAGCGACATTTTTTCAATCGGCTGACGGGTTGCATGTTCGATAGTACGCAATAAACGACGTTCACGTGGTGATACGAAAAGTATCGCTTTACCTTCACGACCAGCACGGCCAGTACGACCAATACGGTGTACGTAAGCTTCGCTATCGTATGGAATGTCATAGTTAATAACCAGACTGATACGTTCCACGTCCAGACCACGGGCTGCAACGTCTGTTGCCACTATCACGTCCAGCTGATCGGCTTTTAAACGACGGATGGTTTGCTCGCGGTGAGCCTGGTTCATATCACCGTTTAAGCAGGCCACTGCATATCCACGGGCGCCCAGCTTTTCTGCAATTTCTTCAGTCGCACTTTTGGTACGAACGAAAATGATGCTTGCATCATATTCTTCGCCTTCCAGAATACGGGTTAACGCATCCAGCTTCTGGTTATTGTCCAGCATCACATAACGCTGTTGAATACGTTCAACAGTAGAAGTCTTGGACTCAATTTTCACTTCAGACGCATTTTTTAAGTGCTTCTGAGCAATAGCGCGGATCTGGTTTGGCATAGTTGCAGAGAACATAGCCACCTGGCGGCCTGGCGGAGTCGCATCCATGATAGTTTGCACATCATCGATAAAACCCATACGCAACATTTCGTCGGCTTCGTCCAGTACTATGGCACGCAGTTTATCCAGCACTAAAGTGCCACGATCCAGGTGATCCATGATACGACCTGGCGTACCCACAATAACCTGAGAGCCACGTTTCAGTGCTTTTAACTGAGTGGTGTAGTTTTGACCGCCGTATAAAGGCAAAACATGGAAAGCCGGCATATAGCGGGCATAAGCCTGGAACGCTTCAGCAACCTGAATAGCCAGTTCGCGGGTTGGTGCCAACACTAAAATTTGTGGATCATTTTGGGCCGGATCTAAACGGGCTAATAAAGGCAGTGCAAACGCAGCTGTTTTACCAGTACCTGTTTGGGCTTGGCCTAGCAAGTCTTCACCAGCTAGTAACTTAGGAATAGCCGCTTCCTGAATTGGAGACGGATGTTCATAACCAAGTTCTAAAACTGCACGAAGAATAGGTTCCGGCAGCGCTAGCTGGGAAAAAGACATGGACTCGGACATATATTGTATAAACCTCAATAACACGCAGGCGAACGGTTTGTGCTATCGTAGATTTACTGAGCCTGCTTTGCAGTAAAAATACCCAAAAAGGTGCAAGAAGCATTCGCTTTGCACGTTTTAATTCCAGTAGTATAGCCAATCATTTCACTGACAATAGGATGCAGTATGATTGAGATCCTTGTGGGCAGCCAAATGGGCGCTGCGGAATATGCAGCAGAACAAGTAGCTGAAACTTTGGAAAAAGCGGGTTATGAAGTAAAACTTCACCTCACCCCTGATTTAACACTGTTAACCAGACATAGTATCTGGTTAGTCGTCACTTCGACGTATGGCGCAGGGGATCTGCCCGATAATATCCAACCTTTTGTGGATCAATTAGCACAAGATCAAACAGATCTTACCACAGTTTCCTACGCAGTGATCACTTTAGGTGATTCCAGCTACGATACTTTTTGTCTGGCCGGTAAAAAAATCTCTGACCTTTTTGCCTCTTTAGGTGCAAGTTTATTGTTACCAGGACTAGATATTGATGTTTTAACAGCTGAACTACCTGAAGATCAGGCTTTAGCTTGGCTGCCTGAATTTATCAAAACTCTGCCTTAAACTCTTCTTAGTTATACAGAACAGGATCTTTTACCCTTCATCACTCAAAGGCCCATAAACAAAGGGCCTTTCTTCTTTATAACCCGATCATGATCCACTTCTATATAATGAGGATCATACTTATGATCCAGTTACACATAGATATCCACAGTTTTCACTTATTTTTAGGTCTAATGTGTATAAGTGTAGTTATAACTTATGTAAAAGCTGGAGTTATCCTCTGTGTAACAAATCAGGTTTTAGGCCCTGTGTATAAAAGTGCTAGTTAAACACCGCTTGTTCGACTCAGGATCTTGTGTTGATCACAGGATCTGATCCTTTCTAACTGATTGATCTTCAAAACAGATCAAGGGTTACCCACAGAAAAGGCTCTGTATAGTAGTAAACATAATAAAAAGATCTCTTTAAAGATCCTTATATATTATTAGTGATCTTTCGAGGATCGTGATCGAATTTTATTCATTCCACAACGCCTCAGATCCAGTTACAATACGCGCCCTTTTTACAGAACTGGTTTTGAGTTCGAGGCCTATATGCTTTATCAGGAAACATTTGATGTCATCGTTGTTGGTGGTGGTCACGCCGGCACAGAGGCTGCACTTGCTGCGGCCCGCATGGGAATGCAAACATTATTGCTGACTCACAACGTTGAGACTTTAGGTCAGATGTCCTGTAATCCGGCCATTGGTGGCATTGGTAAAGGCCATCTGGTGAAAGAGATTGATGCTCTGGGTGGTGTGATGGCGAAAGCTACGGATCGTGCCGGGATCCAGTTCAGAACTTTAAACAGTTCGAAAGGCCCTGCTGTGCGTGCAACCCGTGCGCAGGCAGATCGTCAGCTCTATCGTGCAGCTGTACGTTTGGTGCTTGAAAACCAACCAAATCTGAAGATCTTTCAACAGGCCTGTGATGATTTGATCGTTGAAAACGATCAGGTTTGTGGCGTAGTGACCCAAATGGGGTTGAAGTTTAAAGCGAGATCAGTGGTGCTGACCGTAGGTACTTTCCTAGGTGGCCAGATCCATATTGGTTTAGAAAATTACAGTGGTGGCCGTGCTGGTGATCCGCCATCCATAGCTCTGGCTAGACGTTTACGTGAATTGCCTTTCCGTGTTGGCCGTTTAAAAACTGGTACTCCACCCCGTATTGATGCCAGAACTGTTGATTTTTCAGTGATGCAGGCGCAGCCAGGTGATAACCCGACTCCGGTGTTTTCGTTTATGGGATCCCACAAGGATCAACCCACTCAGATCCCTTGTCATATCACCTACACCAACGAGCAAACCCACGATATTATTCGTAACGGTTTAGACCGATCGCCTATGTACACTGGTGTGATTGAAGGCATAGGCCCACGCTATTGCCCTTCGATTGAAGATAAGATCACCCGTTTTGCTGACAAAGATAAACACCAGATCTTTATTGAACCTGAAGGTTTAACCACACACGAGCTGTATCCAAACGGGATATCTACCAGTTTGCCTTTTGATGTGCAGTTAAACCTGGTCCGTTCCATCAAAGGTATGGAAAACGCCCATATTACCCGCCCTGGTTATGCCATTGAATATGACTTTTTTGATCCACGGGATTTAAAAACCTCATTGGAAACTAAGTTTATCAAGGGCTTATTTTTTGCCGGTCAAATCAACGGCACTACAGGCTACGAAGAAGCCGGTGCTCAGGGCTTAATGGCCGGCATGAACGCAGCGCTTTTTGCTCAAGACAAAGATTCATGGACACCAAGCCGTGATCAAGCCTATGTCGGTGTGTTGATTGACGATCTGACGACTATGGGTACTAAAGAGCCCTATCGTATGTTCACCAGCCGCGCTGAATACCGTCTAATGTTACGTGAAGACAACGCCGATATTCGTTTAACTGCCAAAGGCCGTGAATTAGGTTTGGTTGACGATGCACGTTGGGCCGCATTTAACCTAAAAATTGAACAAATTGAATTGGAACGTCAGCGCTTAAAACAGCAGTGGATCCATCCTCAGCACGCGGCTTTGGCTGAAGTGAACCTGTTGGTGAAAACACCGCTGAGCAAAGAGGCCAGCCTTGAAGATCTGATCCGTCGCCCTGAAGTGAATTATCAGGATCTGATGAAAATTGATTTAATTGGCCCTGGCTTAGCTGACCCTGCAGCAGCTGAACAAGTTGAAATTCAAATCAAATACGAAGGTTATATCAATCGCCAGCAGGACGAGATCTCCAAGCAGGAGCGCAACGAAAACACCCGTTTGCCTGCAAACTTTGATTACAAAGCGGTGAAAGGTTTATCCAACGAAGTGATACTGAAGCTGAATCAGGTGCAACCTGAAACTATGGGTCAGGCGTCGCGTATTTCAGGCATCACGCCTGCCGCTATTTCGTTATTGCTGGTCTACCTGAAAAAACAGGGTTTATTGCGCAAATCTGCTTAAGCATTGGGATCATCATGCTGGAAATATTAAAAAAGCTGGTCGCACAGACCAGCTTAGTTTTATCTGAACACCAATTGCAACAACTGGTGGCTTATGTTCAACTGCTGGACAAGTGGAACAGTGCTTACAATCTGACCTCAGTGCGTGATCCGGAAGAAATGCTGGTGAAACATATTATGGACAGCCTGGCCGTGGCACCTTTTGTGACCGGACAGCGTATTATCGATGTCGGCACTGGCCCTGGTTTACCTGGTATACCACTGGCGATCGCTTTACCTGACAAGCAATTTTACCTGCTCGACAGCCTTGGTAAACGTATTCGCTTTTTAAATCATGTCAAATTACAGCTGAAACTACAGAACTTTGAAGCTATTCAGAGTCGGGTGGAAGATCATCAACCTGAAACAGGGTATGATGCGGTTTTAAGTCGTGCTTTTGCGTCAATGACTGATATGGCGAACTGGTGTCAGCATTTGCCAGCCGTTGATGGCCAGTTTTTAGCCATGAAAGGTGCTTTGGCTCAAGAAGAAATTGCAGCTTTGCCGAATTTTGTTAAAGTTGTCGGCAGTCATCCGTTACAGGTGCCAACACTGAACGCCGAACGTTATCTGGTGGTGTTGGAGAAAGTCTAATTTAATCAATTACGTATTGGGGTCCTTGTGGGAAAAGTCATAGCTATTGCAAACCAGAAAGGTGGTGTGGGCAAAACAACCACAGCGGTCAATCTGGCTGCCTCTATGGCCGCAACCAAACGTAAGGTGCTGCTGATTGATTTAGACCCTCAAGGCAATGCCACTATGGGCAGCGGTGTCGACAAATACGCCGTACCTGCCAGTGCCTATGAATTACTGGTCGAAGAAAAACCTTTTGCTGAAGTGGTGGTGAAAGAAACCGCTGGTGGTTATCACCTGGTTGCTGCTAATTCTGATGTGACAGCGGCTGAAGTGCGTTTATTGAATGTGTTTGCCCGGGAATTACGTCTACGAAATGCGCTCAAAGATGCCCGCCAACAGTACGATTTTATTTTTATTGATTGTCCGCCCGCACTAAACATGCTGACGGTGAATGCGATGGCAGCCGCCGACTCAGTGCTGGTGCCTATGCAATGTGAATACTACGCCTTGGAAGGCCTGACAGCCCTGATGGATACCATCAATCAGCTGACCTCAGTGGTCAATGCTGACCTTAAAATCGAAGGTATATTGCGGACCATGTACGACCCGCGCAATCGTCTGGCCAATGATGTGTCTGAGCAGCTGAAGCAACATTTTGGCGATAAAGTTTACCGCGCCGTGATCCCGCGTAATGTGCGATTAGCCGAAGCGCCGAGCTTTGGTACTCCGGTGATGTATTACGACAAAGGTTCAACAGGTGCTAAGGCCTATCTGGCGCTTGCTGGCGAAATTTTACGCCGCGCCGATAAAAAAACTGTAAAAACCTCCACTCCTGCCTAATTGACAAGGAATACAACTGAAGATGTCGGTAAAAAAACGTGGCTTAGGCCGGGGCTTAGACGCTTTACTCACCACTAAACCTGTGTCTGATCAACAGAATGGCGCCAACTTATCTTCAGCGCAGCAAAGTGAATTGCAAAAGCTGCCTATTGAATGGCTCAAGCCTGGTAAATACCAACCACGTAAAGATATGTCTCAGGATGCGCTGGACGATTTAGCCAGTTCTATTCGTTCTCAAGGCGTAATTCAGCCCATTGTCGTGCGTCAAATCGGCGAACAGTCCTACGAAATCATCGCGGGTGAGCGGCGCTGGCGTGCCAGCCAGTTGGCACAACTTGATGTTATTCCTTGTATTATCAAAGATGTGCCTGACGAAGCCGCTGTTGCTATCGCTCTGATTGAAAACATTCAGCGCGAAGATCTGAATGCAATGGAAGAAGCTATAGCTCTGCAGCGTTTGTTATCCGAATTTGAACTCACTCATCAGCAAGTCGCTGATGCTGTGGGTAAATCGCGCGCCAGTGTGACTAATTTGTTACGTCTGAATCAACTGAATGACGATGTGAAGTTATTGCTGGAACATGGTGATATTGAAATGGGTCATGCCCGTGCTTTATTGGCATTGGATTCTTTTCAGCAATCCGATACCGCCCGTATAGTTGCAGCAAAACAGATGACGGTGCGTGATACTGAAAATCTGGTGCGCCGTCTGCTTGAACCTGCGCCTGAAGCCACTCCAAAAGTAAAAGACCCGGATGTCAGTTCGCTCGAGCAACGCTTAAGTGAACGTTTTGCCGCTCCTGTTGAGATTAATTACAACAAAAAAGGCAAAGGCAATCTGGTGATTTCCTACAGCAGCTTAGATGAGCTGGAAGGCATACTGAACAAATTACAGTCAGAGTATTCTGAATCCTAGCTTGTAATTTTTCACTATCTCAGACAAAAGTTGCAGTAAGCCCGCTTTTTCTTGCAAAAAAAAGGCAGATAAGTATACTTGCGACGGCATTTTAACTGCGGTTTACAGATGGTTCAGACTGAGCAAATTACAGTGGCCTCACACCAAGAAAATAAAAAACAGGCCTATAAATTTGTTGTTTTTCAACTGGCTCTGACGTTTTTGATTGCCGCTGGTTTCTTATATTTTGGTCAGCCAGAAGCAAAATCAGCCCTAAAAGGCGGACTTATTGCTGTAATTGCTAATGTAGTATTTGTTTTTTTATCGTTTAAAGTGGATGCATCACAAAATCAAGAAGTGGCCAGGCAGATGATGCAAAAAGCCGTATCCCTGAAAACGATGATCAGTATTTTATTATTTGCAGCTGTTTTAAGTGGTTCGGCCATTGAAGCCGCCCCTTTTTTGTTGACCTACGCTATCGTAGTGATGCTGCAATTTTGTACAGGTTTCTTTTTTAAACATTAACTATTGGGACTAAAAATGGCAGCAGGCGAAGAGATTACTCTCACCGGTCATATTCAGCACCACCTTACCAATGCAAAAATGTGTACTGTCGATGGCAGTGTCGCGTTTAACAAAGCATGTAGTGAGGCTGGCTTCTGGACATGGCACATTGATACCTTGGCATGGTCTATTGGTTTAGGTTTGCTTTTTTTGTTTTTATTCAAAAGAGCAGCCACTAAAGCCACTGTGGGCGTACCTGGTAAATTCCAGTGTTTTATCGAAATGGTTGTTGAATTTGTAGCCAACAACGTGAAAGACACTTTCCATGGTAAAAGCAAACTTATTGCTCCGTTAGCCCTGACGATTTTCGTTTGGGTGTTCTTAATGAACCTGATGGATCTAATCCCTGTTGATTTCCTTCCAGCATTTGCCGGTTATGTCGGCGAAGTTGGTTTTGGTGTTGACTCTCATGACGTCTACATGAAAATCGTACCAACCACAGATATCAATATGACGGCAGCTCTGGCTATCGGTGTATTTATGCTGATGATTGGTTACTCCATTAAAATTAAAGGTGTAACAGGTTTTATTAAAGAACTAACTCTGCACCCTTTTAGCGCTTCAAACGGTTTTGTTCAGGCGTTATTAGTACCGTTCAACCTGTTATTAGAATTGATCGCATTAGTTGCTAAGCCTTTCTCGCTGGCACTGCGTCTGTTCGGTAACCTGTATGCCGGCGAGCTGATCTTTATCCTGATCGGTGCTGTTGGTCTGATGCAGTTACCACTGCACTTTATCTGGGCTGTATTCCACATCCTGGTTATCGTGTTACAAGCTTTCGTATTTATGATGCTGACCATTGTTTATCTGAGCATGGCCAGTGCTGATAATCACTAGAAGATTTCGCTTTAACTTTAACAATTGAAACTTTGGAGAAAAAAATGGAACTAGTATTAGGTTTAAAATATATCGCTGTTGCTCTGTTGATCGGTTTCGGTGCTATCGGCACTGCAATTGGCTTCGGTAACATGGGTGGTAAGTTCTTAGAAGCTTGTGCCCGTCAGCCAGAGTTAGCGCCTTCACTGCAAGTTAAAATGTTTATCCTTGCAGGTCTGATCGATGCGGTAGCGATGATCGGTGTTGGTATTGCGATGGTGTTGTTGTTCGTTCTGTAATTCAAAACACTCGTTTTTTAATGAACAACAACTTTAATAGGAGGAGGGGTCGTGAATCTTAACGCCACTCTACTCGGAGAGTTAATAGCTTTCGCAGTGTTCGTGCTGTTCTGCATGAAGTTTGTGTGGCCACCATTGATTGGTGCCATAGAAGCTCGTCAGCAAAAAATTGCTGACGGTTTAGCAGCCTCTGACCGTGCTGAACAAGACTTACGTCTGGTTCAGGAGAAGGTCAAGCAGCAATTAGCTGAAGCCAAAACACAGGCTTCTGCATTAATTGATCAGGCTAAAAAGCGTGAACAACAAATTATTGATGAAGCTTCTGTTAAAGCTCAATCTGAGCGCGAGAAAATTCTTGCTCAGGCTAAAGCCGAAATCGACGCTGAACGTATTAAAGCCAGAGAAGAATTACGCAAGCAGGTTGCAGTATTAGCTGTAGCTGGCGCCGAAAAAATTCTTCAGCGTTCTATTGATGCTGCTGCACACAGTGACATCCTGGAAAAACTGGTCGCAGAACTTTAATGAGGGTGAGCCATGTCTAAACTGACTATCGTTGCTCGTCCTTATGCTAAAGCAGCCTTTGACGTTGCTGTAGAACAAAAAGCATTAGATTCGTGGGCTACCATGTTGTTTTTTGCAGCTGAAGTTGCAAAAACTACAGAAGTAGCTTCACGCTTACACGCTTTGGGTTCTTCAGAAAAGCAAGCTGACTTTTTTATCAAAGTATGCGCAGAACAGCTGAATAGTTCGGGCCAAAACCTGATCCGGATCATGGCTGAAAACCACCGTTTGGCCGCTTTGCCTGAAGTCTTCGACGCCTTTATTCAGTTAAAAGCTGAATATGAAAAAGAAGCCACTGTAGAAGTGGTTTCCGCGACCGAATTAGACGCAGCTCAGCAAGCCAAACTGGTTGACGCTTTATCGCAACGTTTAGCACGTAAAGTAAAATTGAACTGCAGTGTAGATCCGGCCGTCGTTGGCGGTATGGTTGTCAAATCCGGTGATATGGTTATTGATGGCTCGGTTCGTGGCAAATTACATCGTTTAGCTACTGCACTGCAGTCATAATTGGGGATTAGAGCATGCAACTGAATTCCACTGAAATTTCTGAACTGATCAAAAAACGTATTGAGCAGTTTGAGGTTGTCAGTGAAGCTCGCAACGAAGGTACTATCGTCGCTGTTACAGACGGTATTATTCGTATCAATGGCCTTGCTGATTGTATGCAGGGTGAGATGATTGAGCTTCCAGGCAACCGTTACGCTATCGCATTAAACCTTGAGCGCGACTCAGTAGGTGCTGTAGTTATGGGTCCATATGCGGACCTGCGTGAAGGTACAAAAGTTAAATCTACTGGCCGTATCCTTGAAGTACCAGTTGGCCCAGGTCTGTTAGGCCGTGTGGTTAACACTTTAGGTGAGCCAATCGACGGTAAAGGTCCAATCGATGCTGCTGGTTTCGCACCAGTAGAAAAAATCGCTCCGGGCGTTATCGATCGTCGTTCAGTAGACCAACCTCTGCAAACTGGTTACAAGTCAGTTGACTCCATGATCCCAATCGGTCGTGGTCAGCGTGAATTGTTAATCGGTGACCGTCAGACGGGTAAAACGGCTTTAGCTATCGATGCCATCATCAACCAGAAAACTTCTGGCGTGAAATGTATCTATGTCGCTATCGGCCAAAAAGCTTCTACTATCGCTAACGTAGTACGTAAACTGGAAGAGCATAACGCTCTGGCCCACACTATTGTGGTTGTAGCTTCTGCTTCTGAAGCCGCTGCACTGCAATTCCTGGCGCCATACTCTGGTTGTACTATGGGTGAATACTTCCGTGACCGTGGTGAAGATGCACTGATCGTATACGATGACTTGTCTAAACAAGCCGTTGCTTACCGTCAAATCTCTCTGTTGTTACGTCGTCCACCAGGCCGTGAAGCTTACCCAGGTGACGTATTCTATCTCCACAGCCGTCTGTTAGAGCGCGCATCTCGTGTAAACGAGCATTATGTTGAGCGTTTAACCAACGGTGAAGTGAAAGGCAAAACCGGTTCATTAACTGCACTGCCAATTATCGAAACTCAGGCTGGCGACGTTTCTGCGTTCGTTCCAACCAACGTAATTTCGATCACTGACGGTCAGATCTTCTTAGAATCTGGTTTATTCAACGCCGGTATCCGTCCAGCAGTAAACGCTGGTATTTCGGTATCCCGTGTTGGTGGTGCTGCTCAAACCAAAATCATCAAGAAGCTGGGTGGCGGTATCCGTTTAGCCTTAGCTCAGTACTCTGAACTGGCGGCATTCGCTCAGTTCGCTTCTGACCTGGATGACGCGACTCGTGCGCAGTTAGACCACGGCCAGAAAGTTACTGAACTGATGAAACAGTTACAATACGCGCCAATGGGCGTGGCTGACATGGGTGTGTCTATTTTCGCGATTGAAAAAGGCTACATGAAAGACATCGAAGTTGCCAAAATCCTTGATTTTGAAGCCGCTTTAATTGCTTACATGCACTCAGAGCACGCAGCGTTTATGGCTGATCTGAACAAAACCGGTAACTACAACGACCAAATCGAAGCGACATTAAAAGGCGCTATTGAGAAGTTTAAAGCAACTCAGACTTGGTAAACATATCGGGTGTGGGCAACCGCACCCGGTCGTTGAAACTTTCGGAGATTAGTCATGGCCGGCGCAAAAGAGATAAAAAGTAAGATCGGGAGTATTAATAATACTCGTAAGATCACCAGCGCAATGGAAAAGGTAGCAGTCAGCAAAATGCGCAGAGCGCAGGAGCGGGTTGCACATAGCCGTCCATACGCTGAAGGTATGCGCAAAGTGATCGGCAATATCGCAAATGGCAGCATTGAATACCGTCACCCGTTTTTAACGGAACGTCCGGTAAAAAATGTCGGCTACATTGTGATATCGACAGACCGTGGCCTTTGCGGCGGCTTAAATACCAATGAGTTCAAACGTATTGCTCTGGATATGAAAAACTGGAAAGAGCAGGGAGCTCAGGCTCAGATTGCGGTGATCGGCAATAAAGCTACAGCGTTTTTCAAACGTTTTGGCGGTAAGGTGCTGGCACAACAAACTGGCCCGGGCGATAACCCACGTTTAGCTGATGTGATTGGTTCGGTTCAGGTGATGCTCAAAGCATACGAAGAAGGCCGTATCGACCGCTTGTTCCTGGTGTTCAACAAATTCGTCAACACCATGAAACAAGAGCCAGTGATCGAACAACTCTTACCTTTGCCAAAAGCAGACGTAACAGCGAAAAGCCATAGCTGGGATTATATTTACGAACCGGATCCAAAAGTGATTTTAGATAAATTACTGAGCCGTTACGTAGAGTCTCAGGTGTATCAGGGTGTAGTTGAAAACGCGGCCAGCGAACAGGCAGCCCGTATGGTGGCGATGAAAGCCGCCACAGACAACGCTGGTAGCTTAATGGATGACCTGAAGTTGGTTTACAACAAAGCGCGTCAAGCAGCTATTACCCAGGAACTGAGCGAGATCGTCGCCGGTGCCGCTGCTGTTTAAGGCTTAGGTTACAGAAATTAGAGGATTAAACATGAGTCAAGGTAAGGTAGTCCAAATCATTGGCGCCGTTGTGGATATCGACTTTCCACAAGAATCGGTACCTGGTATCTATGACGCGTTAAACGTAACAAGCGGCGACCTGGCTGGTTTAGTACTTGAAGTACAACAGCAATTAGGCGGCGGTACTGTACGTGCTATCGCGTTAGGTTCAACCGACGGTTTACGTCGTGGTGCTGAAGTGTCTAACACTGGCAAAGCCATCCACGTACCAGTAGGTAAAGCGACTTTAGGTCGTATCATGAACGTATTAGGCGAGCCAATCGACGAAGCGGGTCCTATCGGTGAAGATGAGCGTATGCCAATCCACCGTGCTGCACCAAGCTACGAAGATCAAGCCGCTTCAAACGCTCTGTTAGAAACAGGCATCAAGGTTATCGACCTGGTATGTCCGTTTGCTAAAGGCGGTAAAGTGGGTCTGTTCGGTGGTGCCGGTGTGGGTAAAACCGTAAACATGATGGAACTGATCCGTAACATCGCGATCGAGCACAGTGGTTACTCTGTATTCGCCGGTGTAGGTGAGCGTACTCGTGAAGGTAACGATTTCTATCACGAAATGAACGATTCAAACGTACTGGACAAAGTATCACTGGTGTATGGCCAGATGAACGAGCCGCCAGGCAACCGTTTACGTGTAGCTCTGACCGGTCTGACTATGGCCGAGAAGTTCCGTGACGAAGGCCGTGACGTTCTGTTCTTCGTGGACAACATCTACCGTTACACACTGGCCGGTACTGAAGTATCAGCTCTGTTAGGCCGTATGCCATCTGCAGTAGGTTACCAGCCAACGCTGGCCGAAGAGATGGGTGTACTGCAAGAGCGTATTACTTCAACCAAAACTGGTTCTATCACATCTGTACAAGCGGTTTACGTACCAGCGGACGACTTAACTGACCCGTCACCAGCGACTACGTTCTCTCACTTAGATGCGACTGTTGTATTGTCTCGTAACATCGCTTCACTGGGTATTTACCCTGCGATCGATCCACTGGACTCTACTTCACGTCAGCTGGACCCGTTAGTGATCGGCAAAGAACACTACGATACAGCCCGTGGTGTTCAGTCAGTGCTGCAACGTTACAAAGAATTAAAAGACATCATCGCCATCTTAGGTATGGACGAATTGTCTGATGAAGACAGAACTGTGGTTTACCGTGCACGTAAAATCCAACGTTTCCTGTCTCAGCCATTCTTCGTAGCCGAAGTATTCACTGGCTCTCCAGGCAAATACGTTCCGCTGAAAGAAACTATCCGTGGTTTCAAAGGCATTCTGGACGGTGAATTCGATCACATGCCAGAACAAGCCTTCTACATGGTTGGTTCTATCGACGAAGCGATCGAAAAAGCGAAGAAGCTGTAATCAACTACAGCTTTAGGAGAGCGAAATGGCAATGACAGTACAACTGGATGTGGTAAGCGCCGAAGAGCGGATTTTTTCTGGTCTGGTGGAATCCATTCAGGTAACAGGTAGTGAAGGTGAATTAGGTATTTTACCTGGTCACATTCCGCTTCTTACTGGAATCAAGCCTGGTATGGTTCGTATCGTCAAACAGTTTGGCGAAGAGCATCTGATTTATGTCGCTGGTGGTGTACTTGAAGTACAGCCGCACAGCGTCACAGTGCTGGCCGATGTCGCGGTACGAGCTGAAGATCTGGATGAGCAAGCTGCTTTAGCTGCTCAGAAACGTGCAGAAGAAGCGATGCAACATGCAGGCGCTGACTTCAACTATGCAGAAGCTGCAGCTCAATTGGCTGAAGCTATCGCCCAGTTACGTTTAATCCAGAAACTTCGCAAAAAATAAGCGGATTACTGCATGCTAAAAAGCCACCTTCGGGTGGCTTTTTTTATGAAAAAAATGAACTGAGCAGGCAAAAATTAAAAGCATTCAAAACTACATATTGTTTTCATTTTTGCGTTAATATGGGGACTAAGGTAAAAGTTGTTATTGTATTTGTTTACAATTATGTGTGCGGCCTTTTCGCTGTAAAGGGCAGTAATCCGTAGCACTTGGTGTAATCTGAGTTTTGACACCAAATGATAAACAGCTGTACCCAAGTGGCCCGAATGAACTTGCTCTGCCTTTATTAATGCGCAAAAAACACACTTAGAGAATTAAAGTAACCAACATGGTAAGGTAAAAGAGCCTTGTTAACTACTTTATGACACACAAGCAAGAGCATCGAGAACATTAAAACTCAGATTATGTTATTGATTAATAATCAGAATATTTGCAAAACCGGAAAAACACTTCTAACAGAGTGATCAGAATACAGGTCTCTACTTAAGAGCGGCAGACCTGTTTGCAACAACACGAATTAGTATAAATAATAAGTGCGCTGAAAAGCTGATTTGTCTTTAGGTGAGTGGTTTACATTATGGATTTAGTAAATATCGGCGATTTTGATGTTGATGTGAAAGAAAAACGCATTTATAACAGCGAAGGTGAGCTACCGGTTGAGCCTAAAGTCATAGATGTGTTGTGTTATCTGATCCAGCATTCTTCGCGGTATGTTAGTTTACAGGAGCTGCATACAGAGGTTTGGGCTGGCAGAGTTGTCACTGATACAGCTGTCAGGCGTACTATCAGCAAATTGAGAACTTTGTTAGGTGATACGGAGCCTGAAAGTCCACGTTATATCCGATCGCAAATGAAGCGTGGCTACCAATTTATTTATCAGCAAGAGTCTGGACGAGCTGTGGAGTCGGATAAACTCCTGAGCAATGAAACGCCCGTTAGCTCGATAAGTTCTTTGGAAAAAGAGAGAGAAACCTCTGTTACACCATCAAGACATTTCAGTATATCCAGGTATGTTACTGCATTTTCGTTGCTCCTGCTTACTGTCCTTGCGCTCGTTGTTTTGACGAACACCATTAGCGAAAAAATTGTAGTCAATAATAAACCCCTCGTTGATATAGCGGGTGAAAAGAGATTTTTATCTGTTTCGGAAGACGGTCGATTCCATACTTTTACTGGTCGACTCAATCAAAGTGGGCCTTGGCAGCCCTACCTGTATGATTTCAAATTAGGACAACTACAAAGAATTTCTGTTCCAAATGATGCTGCTTATCACATAGTTTCTATGTTGAATAATGACGTGGTGGCTATCTCTTCGCAGGAGAATGGGTTAGCTAAGCTGTATTTGTATTCGGCATTAAATTTAAATCTTCCTGCAAAACCACTCCTGCTGGAGGAATTTTCGGACATTGGCCAGGCTGTATCCTATAAAGACAATATTATTCTTATTAATGGTAAAAAAAAGCAGGAAATCAATGGTCTGTATTATTTCTTTGACCTTGAAAAAAGAAGCTTAGAGCAGTTCACCTATAGCTCGAAACAAGGATCTGTTGATTTTGGAGCTGTACTATCTCCAGATAAGAAGCATCTTGCTTTGATCCGCAGGGATTCTGTGTACCATATTCAAATTTATCGGATAGCAGATAAAAAGTTATTAATTGAAGAGTCTTTTTCACAAAATGCTTTAGGGGCAGATGAGCTCAATCTGATGTGGATTAATCAAGAGGAACTCTTGGTCAACTATGGTCATAAACTTAAGCAATTGAATATTGAAACTGGTGCTTCGACATTACTACCTTTGTCTGAACGTTTTACCGGTTTTGGTCGTGATGTTGCAGGCAATATGTTTGGTTTGTTGTTAAAGCCGCAAGGTAAAGATTTTTATCAGATCCAATTGCCCGATCTTGACACTGTCCAGCGCTATTTTTCATTTGAAGAACAAGTGGTTAGTTTAACCTATAGCGATGAAGTTAGCAGGTTATGGCTGGTGGAGGAAAATAAAGATAGCTTTAGTTTGTATAGCTTTTTTCCTGCTACGGGTGAAAAAAAGCTAATTTGCAAAGCGAGGAAGTGTTCACCTTGATTGCCGAAGAACCGGACTATGTATTGCTGCTGCAAAAAAATCAACTCAGACTTTTGGAGCTGCAAAGCGGAGAACTGAATCATATTTCGTATGAAAATCAGCAGGTATGGACGGCTGCGCCCAGCTCAGACAAGTCGAAAGTCATCTTTACAGAAAAAATTGGGAACGAATGGTTAGTTAATTTGTTTGACAGGCAAACGAAAACACAAATCCGGATACTTAAAGGCTATCGGCTACTGTTACCCTGGCGTGATAGCTACATTGCCGCAGACCCGAAGGGACAGTTTTATCTATTAGATCCTGATTTCCATTTGGTCAAATCGCTACCGCTAAAGGTAAATTTTGAGCTAAGGCATCAGGTCAACTTATTAGGGGACAAGCTGGTAAGCGCCAATCTGAAGACTGATTCAAACTGGTCTCTGATGACCTTAGAGCTGCTGACAGGAAACAGTGAGTCGCAATTCAGTACTTCTTTGCCTATAAAATCCAGTTTTTCTTTTAATAATGACGGCACAAAATCCATTGTGACTATAGAGAATGAGCATATAAATCAATTGGTTAAGATAGGTTATAACTTTAGTTATAACTAAGTGTCAGTAAAGTCACTTGAAGGTAACTCCTCGGTTATTGTGATGGGATGAATGCATGGATAGTCTGAAACTGTTCTGAAATTCAACACCAACACTAGGAGCTACAAAATGACAAAAACATATGTTCAAATACTTTTCACCTTATTACTGGCTTTGTTCATAGCGGGCGGTGCGGTAGCCAGTGAGACAAAAGATGATGACCTGAAAAAGGCAAAGCCAATGCAATGTATTTGGTTCCTGCAAAATTGTGCACCACCACCACCACACGATTATGCTGAGGCGAGTGGCGTGACAGCAAAACAAGATTAACTACTTTTTGTAAAAGAGGTTGTTATGAGTCAACTGGAACCTATGGTGAAAAAACTGCAGGCTATGACATCTTTTGACGAGCTTGCAGATTTTTTTAATACCATGCAAATGCAATATAAATATAAGTTTTGTGGCTTGGTCCTTTGGCATGCTGACGATAAACGAGATATTGTTGCTGCCAGTCAGACAGACGACTTTAAGGCTGTAGCCAGTCAAACTGCACTCAGACAAATTTGTCTGAAGCGGTTTACTCCAGCATTAAGTTCGGAGTTAGAGCCTGCTCTTGACTTAGTTTCCGATGCGCTGGTAGTTCCCCTCAGGGGGAATGGATTGGAGGCTGCTGCGTTAATCATTGGCTTACAGCCTGAGCAGGCCACTATGGCACAACAAATCGCCTGGTATTGGTCTATTGTGGCAAATTATTTGTATGAAGCCATACATCGTTTCATGAGAGTCAGTGAGCAGACTGAACACTTTATGCTGACTTGCCGTGAGCATGCTTGCCTTGTTTGGGCAGCGAAAGGCAAAACGTCATGGGAGATTAGTCAAATTCTGTCGATTTCGGAACGCACAGTTAACTTTCATCTGGGTAACTGTATTCGAAAAACAAATAGCTGTAATCGACAGCAGGCGATAAGTAAATGCGTAGCTGGCGGTCACATTTATGTTTAACCAAGACAGAATCACTGTCTCTTTACTAAGTTAGTGGAGATGAATATGAACATAAGTCAAACAGGGATTACACACTCTGTAAACAATATAGAAGCGTCTGCTTTGTATATGCTTGTCAGTGAAGTAGAAAACACGACAGTTAGCTACATGCAGCTTCAGCAACCTCCACAGGAATACTATAAACAAACATCGCAAGACTCCGCTTAATGCTTATAAAGCAGAAAATCCGCCTGAGCGCTTCAGCCGGATTTTCTGCTGCATTGTTTATACTGATTTTTTGGGGAGGTTGATTAAATGAAAACGGAGTGCTCATTCCCCAAAATTTAAAACCACCTGCAGAATGAATTGAGGATCGCTGTGACAGGTCCTTTTTAAACCTTTACCGCCCTACTTCTAGCTTTTTTTCACAAAGACTACCTGCCAGAATTAACAGCTTTCATCATGAATCATGTCTCTGTACATTTAAGTTATCGGTAGCTTGCTGGCTCCGGTAAACCGTAAAAATTAATGGAGATTAAAATGCATATTTTAGATAACGAAAACCTGGAAAGTGTTCATGGTGGAGTTGAAGTTCCACTTCCTAGCTTAGGCGATGCTCTTGTAGCTATTGCTCTCGAACTTTATAACGCTTTTAAATAAGGAGAATGAGCATGACTACATTATCAGTTGAAGATTTAAATGCTGTAAACGGTGCTGCATTATGGATGATCCCTGTTGGCGTCGCTTTGTGGTATGAGTTTGGTGGCGGGAAAGAGTTTATCCACAACCTGTAAATTTAAAAAAGGGTGTCCAATCCCTTTGTTTCACTGCCTGCTGCAGTCATAGCGCAGGCAGTGATGTATAGCTTCATGACTGAGCTAACCAGTTTCATAGCCATCAATTCCAGTACATTCAAATGTCTGCAGTTTCAGTATTGCCCAATCCGGTGAGCCGCATTTCTTTAAACATTTCACCAGTCGCTGGGCATCTGCTTTTCAATTGATTTTTTCACATCAAACTTTAGGTGGCTGATGAGGTTCATGGTTGTGTCGTCAATATAAGCGCTACTATTCATAATCTTCCGCAAGGCTAATATTTTTCTAACCCAGGTCGCGTTACTACCTATATAAAAATACTGATTCATTCCGTTCTATATTTCCATTAATTTTCTATTTTCCTCCAGGTCATCATTCAAAACCTGTCATAACTACCAGCTTTTTTATATTCAAATAACAAGCTACATTTTGTTCATCGGCAGCTTGCTGGCTCCGATAAACAATCAACTTAATGGAGAAATAAAATGAACGAACTTACTTTTCAACAAGTACAAGATGTAAATGGTGGGATTGGTCCTTTTGCGGCAGCTGCTGCAGTAGCTGGTGCAATAGTTTTGGCTGGCATTGTTTCTGGCTATCTAGATCATATCAGCCAGCACTAATAATTTTATAAGTAATTATTTAATAATTAAAACAAACTTATAGAAAAATAAATTAATCGAGGTGAAAAATGAAAGAGTTAACTATTGTACAAATTGAAGATGTGAATGGCGGTGTGCTGGGTTTAGGTGAAGTTGTCGATGTTTTATATGAAACTGGCAAGTCGATCGGTAATGCGTTAGCACATTGGATCCATTGCTAATAAAAAAGGTGTAGCCATTTTGGTGGCTACACCTTTTACTAATCAATCTCTGTTTTTCCACAACATCCAGGTATCTTGTTATCTTTGCAATACATTTTATCTTTTTGACACTCACGTATAATTCATGCCATGAAATCAATATTTATTCTATTTCAGATTGGGCTTATTTTTTTATGCAGCAGATGTTATTTAATAGAATATAGAGATTGCCTGTAACATTTATCAGCTTTGTTTTTTTGATGTTGGATATATTATTTATTTGTCATCTATGGATTGTTGGTTCAAATAGATGTGGGCGAGGTTGTTTTTAATGACATTTAATCAATTTTAAACTCGATAAGGAGTTGATGGTTATGAAAGAAATTAAATCGAACGACATAGAGATGGTATCCGGTGGGTCTATAAAAGATGCAGTATATGCGACTCTGGATTCTATACAACGAATCATTGACATGATTTTGGAACCTTGAGTTAGCAAGTTTAACCTGGAGTTTTTATGTTAATTTTAGATCCTGAATCATGTAATAAGATATCAGCCGGTACTACTTTTACACCTCACGACAGTGAGTTAAGGCTCATTGATATCATCAGAAATCTTTTAAATTGAGGAGGGTATGGTGAAAACGTTGAATAGTTCTGAATGCAATGCTGTGAATGGTGGCTCAATTGCCGATCATATCCGGGATGTTCTGGAAGATTGGTTAGATTATCTAAATCCCTAATAGTCTGGATATCTTAATCCTAATGGAGATTATAAAATGAAAATAATGCAGATAGCTGATTGCACTCTTGTTGCTGCAGGTGTGTGGGAAGGCGAAAATGGTGAAGGATGTATCCCTAATCCAATTAAAATAGTCGTGAAATTAGCTCTTTAATGGCGGTACACAATGAAAGAGCTGAATAAAAGTCAATTGACCCATGTGTTTGGTGGGGCTTTTCTGGCCTACACCCCTGGAATGGATTATCAGGAGTGGCTGGAGTATTACAACGGTGGATATTTATATCCTTAAGTCTCAAGACCGCAGCTTCGCTGCGGTTTTTCTTTGCCTGTCAGATATACCAGCTTATGTAGCCTGCGGTTTTCTATCACAATCTCACTAGGTTTGATGTTCTGGGGACGCCTTGGCTGCCAGAAGTAACTTTGAGGGATATCAGGTGCAACTTATTTATCAATCTGAAGCCGCTGAATGTGGTTTGGCCTGTGTGGCGATGATTGCGAATCATCATGGCCATCAGCTGGATTTAAGTACTCTGCGAAACAGATACGCGGTGTCACTTAAAGGAGCCAATCTGCAACATTTAATGCAGTTGGGTGATCAATTGGGTTTGGCTGGGCGTGCGCTCCGCCTTGACTTAGAGCACTTAAGCCAGTTACAGCTCCCCTGCATTTTACATTGGAATATGAACCACTTCGTGGTGCTGAAGAAGGTATCAGCCAAACATATTGTGATTCTTGACCCAGGTGCCGGTGAAAGAAAGGTTGCTATGGACGAGGTTTCCACCTCATTCAGCGGTGTTGCGTTGGAGATGAAACCTACTCAGGAATTTAAAAAAGTTGATGAAAGGGTCAAACTTGGCTTAACCGCTTTTTGGAGTCGGGTTGAAGGTCTGGTCCCCTCGTTGTTGAAGATTTTCGCGCTGTCATTGATGTTGCAATTGTTTTTGCTGGCGTCTCCTTACTATATGCAACTGGTTGTTGATGACGTATTAATCAGTATGGACCAACCATTATTGACTGTTCTTGCGCTGGGTTTTGGTTTGATGATGTTACTCAAAGTGATCACTCAAGCGTTACGAGGCTGGGTTATTTTGCATTTGGGGTCTGTGATGAATTTACAGATGGCAACCAATTTGTTCAGGCATCTATTGCATCTGCCACTCAGTTACTTCGAAAAACGTCATATCGGCGATATTGTATCGCGTTTCGGTTCTTTGGCTCAGGTAAGAGAGCTGATGACAACAAGCCTGGTTGAGGGCGTCATTGATGGCATTATGGCCATTACGGTACTGGTTATGATGTTTATCTACAGCCCGCAATTGGCTGTGGTAGTGATTGTCGCTGTGCTGCTTTATGCTCTGCTACGTTGGGCTCTTTACAAACCCCTGCGTGAACGGACCGAGGCCAGTATTATTGCCAGCGCTAAAGAGCAATCCAACTTCATGGAAACAGTGCGGGGCATGCAGAGTATCAAACTATTTGGTCAGCAAAGTCAGCGTTTGAATCTGTGGCAAAATCGTTTTGCCGACACGATCAACGAAAACTTCCGACTAGGTAAATGGCAGATCTCTTATCAGACGATTAACCAGTTACTATTTGGTATTGAAAATACGCTGGTGATTTTTCTGGCAGCTTATGCAGTGATGGACGGCATGATGAGTGTTGGGATGATGTTTGCCTTTATCACCTATAAAACCCAGTTTACCGAGCGAACTGCAGCCTTAATTGAGAAGGTAGTGCAATTGTATATGGCCAGATTGCATTTAAACCGGCTGGCGGATATCGCTTTGACGGAAAAAGAAAATGAAGGTGGGGTTGGTCAGCAACGAGAAATTACAGGAGCTATTAAAGTTAGTGGTTTATGTTATCGCTATTCAGCAACGGACCCCTTGTTATTTAATGATCTGAATTTTGAAGTGAAAGCGGGTGAAAGTATCGCTATCATCGGCCCTTCCGGTGCAGGTAAAACGACATTAGCTAAACTGATGCTTGGATTATTGTCGGCAGAAAACGGTAAAATTGAAGTTGATGGTACAGATATCCGTCATTTGGGTCTGCGTCAGTATCGCCAGCAGGTGGCGGCTGTTATGCAGGATGATCAGTTGATGACAGGCTCTCTGGCTGAGAATATTGCCTTCTTTGACCCACAAATGGATATGGAAAAGGTTGTCGCCTGTGCGCAACTGGCAGGTATACACCAAGATGTAGCTGCTATGCCTATGGGATACAACGCATTAATTGGAGATATGGGCAGTTCACTCTCCGGTGGTCAGCGCCAACGGATCCTGCTAGCCAGAGCGTTGTACCGACGTCCTAAAATCCTGTTTCTTGATGAAGCAACCAGTAACCTGGATGTACAACTGGAACACCATGTAAACAGCGCTATCAAACAACTGAACATGACCAGGATTATTATCGCTCATCGTCCAGAGACGATTCGTAGCGCTGATCGCATAGTGCAGTTGCATCAGGGAAAAATTCTGGATATCACTGAACAGTATCATGCGGCACTCGCGGCTAAATGCGCCTGATAGCTCTCACTTAAAATAGCAAACCTTGTTGCAGACGTCGGGTTGATAGCTGCGATGAAAGGTGCAGGCTACTGGTGATTCAATAGTTAGGGGAGGGTATCCTCCCCATTCAACATGCAGGAATACCTGAACTATGGAGAAAATGAAATTAGCCGCATTAACATTAATTATTGTTGGTGTGTTTTTAATTGTCTTGATGATTTATTACTCTGGACGCCCTTTTTCTGATGTTTTATTGGTGTCTATAGTTGGAGTTATCTGTTTTTGTCTAGGTTACTTTATTAGAGGTATGTTTATTAAATCTAAATAAGAGAAATTACTGAGTTGTAAAGTGCTGCGCTTATTAAATAAATGAACCTAATTCTGATGCATCGTATTCAGCCCATGTTTTCCATCCGGAAACTGGGCTGCCGTTTTTATAGAGAGTATCTATCTACTTCAATGATTGATTCATGCTATGACGTCGATGATTGCGAATAATCGTTTTATGTAATGTAGACAGAGCTTTGTTAATTTATTATTCCGTAGGCTTTAGAACAGTAAAAAACAGCTTGAAATTCTACTCTCCTGTCATCCACTTTTGCGGTTTCTTACTCTTGTGAAAGATGTAATGCTCCCGGGCCAATCTGACGTTTTTGGTCCGGTTTTGCTTTTCAACTACTCTGCCTGAGAGTGTTTCTTACTTTTCCTAAAAGTCGTTACTTGATGTTGTTGATTTTTGAAACTCTATGGTTGTTTAGCATCTTTGTCCCTGCTATGCACAGCTCGTCTTTGTGGGTCTACAACTGCCAACTTTTGTGAACAGATATATTCGTTGTTACCTGTCAAAGCTGACAGTTTCGCCAGCCATAAACTACGGGCACTATGAACTCATCAGATGAACACAGAGGAAATGAAAAATGATTTTATTGATGGGTGCTAAAGACGACGCACAAATCCTTAGTGTGGCAACACAACTGGATGCAATGCAACAAGAGTATTCCGTATTTGATAGCTCAGCTTTTCCTCAAATAGACACTATTGGTTATCAGCCACAAAGTGGAAACATGGTGTTGAAGATCGGTGGTCAAACATTGGCGTTAGCCGATGTGAAGTCTATGTACTGGCGGAATTATCTGGCACCAAACCATGGCAGTGATAATCCTATAGCCCACAAAGACAGCGTCAGCTTGTTAAAATCGGTACTAAACGAGTTAGGCGCGAGAGCTAAAAACAGTGCTGCAGCCGTGCATTTCCATCAGGAGAAACCACGTCAATTGGCAGCTGTTGCAAAGTTAGGCGTCAAAATTCCTGCCACCTATGTGGGTAATGATCCACTGGCTGTGCGTGAATTTTGCCAGCAACATTCCGAAGTCATTTTTAAACCCGTTACAGGTGGTGATTATGCTCACTTGTTAACCGAAGAACATTTGTCTGTTGAGCATTTAAACAAGAGCTTGCGCCAGGCTCCGGTCACATTACAGCGCTTTATCAAAGGAACTAACATCCGTACCTATGTTATTGGTGACGAGGTATTTAGCGCGGAAATTCGCTCCCAACACACAGATTTCAGAACTGACGGTGAGATTGAATTAACCGTCATTGAGCTACCTGAGCATGTAAGGCAACAAGCCTTAGCTATAAAAACGACACTGGGATTAGCCTGGACTGGTATCGATTGGCGCCGGGATATGCAGGGCGATTATTACTTTCTTGAGGCAAACCCAAGTCCTATGTTTGCTAATTTCGAAACTTACACAGGCCTACCCGTTGCGAGACATCTCGCACAACTTTTAGTAGCAGCCTGATCGAAGAATTTGTCAGCTCATGTTGCTGCATGGGCTGCAAATACATCGCAGTAGCGGTGTTTGAATTAACCTAAGTAACTTACCAGGCATAGCCTGAAACAAAATCAATGGAGATTACAATGATGAATACTAAATTACCAGTTCACCCTTTTGCCCAAATCACGACAACAGACATCGAGCAAGTAAACGGCGGTTTGATCTCTGGCGATTTTAAATTCGTGACCATGAAACAGCCTGAAGATGGCGTTGGCTCAGTGTCAAAGTTGAGTGATGAAACTGGTACTGGCCCAATCTTCACAACTTTGGCTGTAGGCGAAGAAGGTGGCGGTCTGCCTGAGTTGTTCTAATACGAACAGGCAATAAAAAGCCGGGACTGTTGCTGCAGAACCCGGCGGTCACAATCTTAATGGAGATTTAGATTATGTGTCCAAAAGATATAACCATATTTACCACCTGTCAACGTGAAGCCTGTCATTTTTAACAGCTTTTGTAAGATCTAAATCTGAATACACTTATTGGACAGATTTCAATTTCGAGGACATTTGCAATGAGTTCTGAGAGCTTGTTCCGGCCAGAAGCCGTAAAACAACAAGGTGTAAAGCTAGATGGCGATGTCATTATTGCGCAACCAATAAAAGCTACAGTTTTGGTTGCAGCCCTTGTCAGTACAGTGATTCTTGCGCTGATTTTTTTGAGTCAGTCCTCTTTTAACCGCAAAGAAACAGTGAATGGTTACTTAAAACCAGATTTGGGAGTGGCCAGAATAGCTCCTCAACGCAATGGAACTATAGTGACTTTGTATGTTGAAGACGGACAAACAGTACAAGCCGGGCAAAAACTGGCATTGATTTCTTCAGATGAATATCTGGAACAGGGCAATAATCTTAGCTCCCAACTGCTTGCTGCCCTTGAACAACAACGCACTAATCTGATGTTCAGATTAAGTGAGTACGAAGTGAGTTATCGCCAGCAAAAAGAAGCTCTGGAGGGGCGTCTGGTGAACATCAAGTCTCAGTTAAGCGAAATCAAATCACAACAGTCCGTTATGGCTGAGCGCCTCAGACTGAATGAGCAAAAACTTAAAGACTTCAAACATTTACGTGAGCAGGGGCATATCTCAAATACCGAATTGAATAACTTGCGGGAATCTGTGCTGACTATGCAACAGCAACAAAAAGATCTGCAAATTAATTATCAGGCACAGCAGGGGCAATTAATTCAACTCGAAGCTCAGTACCAGGCATTGCCTAACGATTATGAGCAACAAAAAGTCCAGGTTTCTACAGAACTTGCGCAATTGTCCCAACAACAAACTGAAATGACGGCCAGAAGCGAAGTGCTGCTAACAGCCCCTGTTGCTGGCAGGGTCACTAATCTGGTTGCTGAACTGGGCAGCATGGCATTGGCTGGAAAGTCTATTCTGACCATAGTTCCGGAGAATAGCACTTTGTATGCCGTACTCTTAGTTCCAACCCGTGCTTTTGGCTTTATTCAGCCAGGACAAGAGACCCGGATGCGCTATGAAGCCTTCCCTTACCAACGTTTTGGTTTGTACAAAGGCGAGATAGTGCAGTATTCCAAGTCTGTTTTGTTACCCAACGAAGTCAGCATGCCTGTTCCTGTAAATGAACCTATGTACCAGGTGCATGTGAAGTTAGAATCGCAGGCTGTAAATGCCTACGGTGCAGAAGTGATGTTGCAGTCAGGTATGTTACTCAGCGCCGATATTGTGTTGGAGCAACGCAGCCTTTTGAGCTGGTTGTTTGAACCTATTATCAGTTTACGTGGCAGGCTATAAGGGATTGTGATGATTAAAGTTATGGTTGCAGCGCTGATGGTGCTTTGTGGTTGGTTTATGTACCAGTATGCGCTGGCACCTGTTTATGTGACTTTTAGCAATGAGCAGCAAGGCAGAAGTGCAAGTGAGACGACGCTTTATTTCTGGGCTTCAGATCGTGACAGAGACTTCTTTCAGGTTGGTCAAACTTATGAGTTAAGTGCTGCACAACAAAAGACACAGCTGATACTTTTTTCTGTGGCTCACGCTGAAGTCAAACCCGAAGCGTTGAAATTAGGTTTTCGGTTCGTCCAGCCGGAACCATTTATGCCTGAACATGAAAAATATCAGGTGATACTGTTACCTTAAAACCTTCAACGTCTTTTTGGCATACCTGAGGGCAATACGGTTTTTTTGTAATGCGCTACAGCTCAGGAAAATTTCATACTGAACCTGTATTCTGTAAAGTTATCTATTAGAATAACCACAAAATTATTACAAGGGTTATTTTATGGCTTTAAATGTTGTGATCCTGGCTGCCGGTAAAGGCACGCGGATGAAATCTGCTTTACCTAAAGTGCTGCACAAAGTTGCCGAACGCCCTATGGTGCAGCATGTGATCGATACAGCCCGCTCTCTGGGGGCACAATCTATTAATCTGGTGTATGGCTATGGCGCCGACCAGCTGAAAGCTGCATTAGGTGAACAGGATTTACATTGGGTATTGCAAGCCGAACAGTTAGGTACCGGCCATGCAGTGCAACAGGCCGTGCCTCATATCGCAGATAACGATACAGTGCTGGTGCTTTACGGTGATGTGCCTTTAACCCGCAAAGAAACTTTAGAGCAACTGCTGGCTGCCCGATCTGCCGATGGTTTAGCTGTGCTGACGGTGCATCTGGCTAACCCTATGGGGTATGGCCGCATGGTGCGAGAAAATGGCAAAGTAGTGGGTATTGTTGAGCAAAAAGATGCCAACGCCGAACAGCTGAAAATCACTGAAGTAAACAGCGGCATTATGGCGGTTCCGGGTAAGCAACTGAAAAAATGGTTAAGCCAGTTACAGAACAACAATGCGCAGGGTGAATTCTATCTGACCGACATTATCGCTATGGCGCACAAAGAAGGGGTAGACATCACGACAGCTCATCCTGCTACAGCCATTGAAACTGAAGGCGCGAATAACCGCGTGCAACTAGCGCAGTTAGAGCGGGCTTATCAGGCGCGTAAAGCTGAAGAGTTAATGCTCAACGGTGCTAACCTGCGCGACCCGGCTCGTATTGATATACGGGGGGACGTCACCGTTGGCAACGATGTGATGATTGACATCAACGTGATTTTTGAAGGCAAAGTAGTGCTGGGCAATGGCGTGGTGATTGGCCCCAACTGCGTTATTAAAGATGCAGTGATTGGTGACAACACTGAAGTGAAAGCCAACACTATGATTGAGAAATCTACCATTGGCATTGGCTGTTCTGTCGGCCCTTATGCCCGTATTCGTCCTGATTCTGTATTGGCTGACGACAGTCATGTCGGCAACTTTGTTGAGCTGAAAAAAACCACTTTAGGTGTAGGTTCTAAGGCCAACCATTTAACCTATTTAGGTGATGCGGTGATTGGCAGTAAAGTGAACGTAGGTGCCGGCACTATCACCTGTAACTACGATGGTGCCAATAAGTTTGTCACCACTATTGAAGACGGTGTGTTTGTCGGTTCCAACAGCTCTTTAGTAGCTCCTGTCACTTTAGGCCAAAACTCTACCGTAGGTGCTGGTTCTGTAGTGACAGCCAGTGTCGCGGCGGATGAACTGGTGGTTGCTCGCTCTAAGCAGCGTCATATCAGTGGCTGGAAAAGACCGGTGAAAATTAAGAAATAATGATCGGCTGATCAGACTAGAAACCCGTCCTTGTTGGCGGGTTTTTGTTATGTGCATGGAAGGACTGTATGTCGCCTGAGGAATCCCCACAAATGGAGTAGGTAAAACAAATAGTTAGGCGAGATGGGA
>NZ_LAMX01000001.1:0-80446 GCF_001275035.1 Rheinheimera sp. KL1 | reverse complement strand
GACGATGGTAGTGTGGCAGATGCCATGCGAGAGTAGTTCACCGCCAGGCTCCCAAATACAGAACCCCGCTCAGTGAGCGGGGTTTTTTATTTGCATTGCCACAGGCGGTCGCCAGGGTGAAACAGGGAAAACGGGACGCAAATAGTTTTGCGTCACGCCTGTTTCACGCCTTGAGCTCTGCGAAAGGCCGGACAAGACGGTCCGCTGTCGCCTGACCCAGAACCCCAGGATGGGGTGAGCACTGTAGTTCACCGCCAGGGTCGAGGCACTCTGCAAGCGGCCGGACAAGACGGTCCGCTGCCGCCTGACCACTCAAATTCATAACCAATGCGTCAACACCCAACCAATTCCACCTACCTTTTAACCCCCTATTTGGCTATAATGCAGCCCGTTTTTACAGCAGTTTTGGGTGTGGTTTGATTTTAGTCCGTGTGGTGCAATATATTTGGTTCAGAATGATCCGGCTTGGCTGGCGTTCATGGTTGAAATTGACACCATTAATGTTGTTAACCTTGATCCTGATCTCCACTTTTGTTACCCCAATCCCTGATCAGCAGTACCATTTCCCAGATGAAAATACGGCAAACAGTAATTTTCATGTCGTTGAATTTAACGACCAAGGTCAGCCTCATGACTTAAAGCAGCAGCAGGCTTTGTTTGATCGTATTAAAAAGCCAGACTCTGCCACCGCAGAGTTAGTGATTTTTGTGCATGGCTGGCATCAGAATGCGGCACCTACAGATTCAAACTTCGTTGCTTTTCAAAGGTATATCAAAGAGTTACAGCAAGTTGCTCCTCAGCGGAACCTGATAGGTCTTTATCTGGGTTGGCGTGGTGATAAATACGACCCGCTCTGGCTGGATGAATCTTACAAAGCGGAAGGCTGGATGGAACCGCTAGACTTCCCTACTATTTTCCAGCGTAAAAGAGTATCGCGTCTGGTTGGCGAACAAGGAGTCAGTCAGTTATTGGACAAGCTCGATGCCGTGGTTGAGCAAGGCCAGTTAAAACGTTACATCTTTATTGGCCATAGCTAGGTGGTTCTGTGGCTTTGCACGCCAGTAAAGAGCGGGTAAAAAAAGCCATTGATTTAGGTAAAGACAATCCGAATTTGTATTTACTGCTCAACCCGGCGGTAACTGCCAAAGAGTATAAGCCACTCGACACATTATTAAGCGTCGACAGGCAAAAGCCCAGTATGGTGGTATTGCAGTCCAAAGGCGATTTTGCAGTCAAAGAAGCTTTTAACTTCTTAAAAGACGGTGAACAGGCGGTGGGTAATTCCTGGGCTATCACTCACGATATTGATAAGTGCCCAAGAGGCAATTGTGAAACGCCAATCCTGCTGCATAGCAGTTTAGCGCAGCATGACGCTATACCTGGTTGCATGATGCAGTTGAATCGTTCTGGTTGGCGTATCCGTGCCAGGGTGCAGGCTCGTCGTACTATTCAGAGTTGTGATGACGCTAATATGCAGGCGGTCTGGGTATTGGCTGTGTCCGATGATATTATTTTTGGTCACAATGGCATTCTGACGCCAAGCCACGCCGGTGCTTTAGCTGAGATTTTAAGCTTGATTGATTACCATAGAAACCAGATCCCAGAGGCGATTTAACAGGCTTAGTGCCACAAAATCAGCACTGTGCCAGCTACTGTCAGGCTGGCACCTAGCCAGGCTCCTAAAGCAGGGCGTCTTTTATAAACTAACCATAATAAAGGCACGACCAGCACAGGGCTGACAGAAGACAACATACCTATTAAACCCGCATCCCCTGTTTTTAAGGCCTGTAAAATTAGTGTCATGCCAATCACCATCGACAGTCCCGCATTCACAAACACCATGGCGAATATTTTTTTCGTCATAGGTAAATAAACCCGAGCCACTTTAAATCCTGCCCAGAACAGTAGCAAATGAGCGAATAAGGCGACTGTCATCCGCACCGCCGAGGCACTGATCGCATCTATATTTGTTTCCATCAACGGTTTCAACATTAAAGTCGAAGCAGCCTGACAAACTGCTGAAGTTAAACCTAAGGCTATACCAGAGCGAAGCTGGGATTGATTTGACTCCCAATGATGCTGCTCTTCCGCTCTGCGGCCAAGCACTATAGCGGTCATCACCCCTGAACTTAATAAACCACAACCTACTAAAGTCCAGCCCCAAATGGATTCGCCTAAAAACAGATAAGCCAGCAGTACTGAAAACATCGCATGAGTAGCAAAAAGCACTCCAGCGCGACGAGGGCCTAATCTATTCATTGAAGCAAATAACGAGGTATCGCCTATTAAAATTCCAATGAGCGCTGATATGGCTAACAGTGGTACCTGAGACATGGCTAAAGTGCTGATACCACCGCTGGCAAAAGCCCAGAGCCATAACATGCTGGCTGCGCAAGCCAGGCGCCAGCGGGTAAAGGCAAAAGCACCTAAATGACTGGAAGCGGTGGCTGATAATAAACTACCAACAGCCCAGCAGACTGCCGCCAATAAAGCTAAGTATTCAAAAGGCACTAATAAATTCCTGAAGACAAATAACGATCACCGCGGTCGCAGATAATGGCGACTATCACGGCACTATCCAGCTGCTCAGCCAGACGTAATGCTGCATAAACAGAACCTCCTGAACTAACACCACAAAAGATGCCTTCCTGCTGCGCCAACTGGCGCATCGTTGTTAAGGCTTGATCGGCGGTAATATCGATGATCTGATCAACCCGCTGCTTTTCATAAAAGCCGGGTAAATAAGCCTCTGGCCAACGACGAATACCCGGAATGCTGCTACCTTCGCTGGGTTGCAGGCCTATGATTTGAATCGCAGAGTTCTGTTGTTTTAAATAACGTGATACCCCCATGATGGTGCCTGTAGTGCCCATACTGGAAATAAAGTGAGTGACTTTGCCCTGACTTTGTTGCCAAATCTCTGGACCGGTAGAAGTAAAGTGTGCCGCTGGATTATCTCTGTTATTAAACTGGTCCAGAACTAAACCTTGACCATCAGCCTGCATTTGTTTGGCTAAATCGCGGGCATATTCCATGCCTTGCTCTTTGCTAACCAGTATCAGCTCAGCACCATAAGCCCGCATCGAGGCTTTACGCTCTTCTGTCATATTGTCCGGCATAATCAGCTTCATTTTATAGCCTTTGATGGCTGCTGCCATCGCCAGCGCTATGCCGGTATTGCCGCTGGTGGCTTCAATCAGGCAATCGCCTGGTTTAATGTCTCCGCGTGTTTCTGCTTGTTGCAACATAAAAAGTGCTGGCCTGTCTTTAACAGAACCCGCCGGATTATTCCCTTCGAGTTTTACCAGCACAGTGCTTTGGGTGTGATTGGCCATACGCTGTAAACGCACCAAAGGCGTCTGACCAACATAGTCTTCGAGAGTAGGGAACATAAGACCTCTGTGGAGCAAAAGAAACTGTGCTTAGTGTAACGGATCCGGTGCTCTGCTTACAGACGGATCCGCTATAACTCAGAACGTCGAAAAGGCGGAAAGACGCTTGAAGTTGTCACACAAAATAGCAGTGGCTATACCCACATTCAGCGACTCAGTATCGCTAAAAGCAGGAATGGTGACAGGGTGACTGATCACAGACTTCAGTGCAGCGCTAATACCATTGGCTTCGTTTCCCATCACCAGATAACCACCCGCTTTACTGAGCTTTAGTTGATGCACAGACTCCCCTTCGAGATAAGCGCCATACACCGGCATTGTGCTTTGCTCTAAAACAGGCAATAACTCCTGGTAATACATGTGCACACGCAAAAATGAGCCTTTAGCCGCCGCTATTACTTTGGGATTGTATAAATCCACTGTGTCAGGCGAACAGAGAATGTGACGAATGCCATACCAATCGGCAACGCGGATAATAGTGCCTAAATTACCAGGGTCGTTGATTTGATCCAATACCAATACCCAATCGCCTGGTTGTTCTTTAAACGCTTGGGAGTCTGGAATTTCTGCCACAGCCAGAGCGGCGTTATTGCTGCTAAAAGTACCGACCTGCACTAACTCATGTTCAGTGCATTGCTGTACCAAATCGGCTTTAGCGCAAAGAGCATGATGCTGCTGCAAAAACTGTTCAGTGCCAAACACAGCACGCACTTTCCAGGCGCTATGCAGCAATTCCAGCACTGACTTTTCGCCTTCGACAAAAAACAGCTGTTCTGCTTTGCGGTATTTTTTTTGTTGCAGGGAGCGAATAAGCTTCGACCATTTCTGACTAATCATAAACCCTTCTTACTTGAAGCCGCAGCCGCGTTGACTGCGCTCTCTCGACCCGGTCACATAGTGGCCTATGCTCCCGGGGACTCGTTTACTTGTCGCCTTGCTGCAACTCCAATTAATTTGGGTTACACCTTCTTACCTGAAGCCTACATTGAGGCCTGATATTTTTGTTGTCCTGCTACCCAGGTTTGTTGCACTTTGGTTTGCCATAATGTTTCCGGGGCTACTTTGAAAATATCGCGGTCAATCAAAATAAAATCAGCCCACATACCTGGTGCTAACGAGCCCATGCTTTGATCCTGAAAGGCGCCATAAGCTGCATCGACAGTAAAAGATTTTAACGCCTGAGTTAAGGTCAGGCGCTGCTCTGGCAACCAGCCACCTACAGGTTGATTTTGCTGATCCTGCCGTGTCACAGCGGCATGAATACCGTAAAAAGGGTTCGCCAGTTCCACCGGATAATCTGAGCCTGCAACTATGCGACTGCCCTGATCAACAAAAGTTTTCCAGGCGTAAGCGCCACGTAAACGGGCTATACCTAAGCGATCGGCAGCCATATTTTTATCTGAAGTGGCGTGGGTTGGCTGCATCGCTGGCAGAATATGTAGCTCTGCAAAACGTGGAATATCTTTAGGTGAAACAATCTGCGCATGCTCGATTCGGTGACGGCCTTGCTGCAGCTGTTCTTTGCTTGCCAGTTGTTCGAATCTGTCCAGCACCAGTCGGTTGGTTAAATCACCTATCGCATGCACGTTGGTCTGAAAACCTGCGTCCACTGTCAGCTTCATGACTGCTGTTAACTTATCTGGTTGGGTGACAAATAAACCTTTTTGGCCAGGCTGGTCAGAATAAGGCTCTATTAAAGCTGCACCCCGGCTGCCCAGAGCGCCGTCGCCATAAATTTTCACTGAACGGGCAACAAAAATGTCGTCTTTATCCAGCATAGGACCAGCTTTTAACCAGTCTGCTAAATTCGGATCCGTAGCCGATAACATGGCATAAATACGCAGCGGCAGTTTGTTGTCTTTACGCAGTTGCTGATAACTTTGCAGGTTCGCCTGATCCACACCTGCATCGTGAGTCGAGGTAATACCTAAAGCCAATAAGTGCTCAAAAGCGGCATCTAATGCAGCTAAACGTTCGGCTTCAGATTGTTGTGGAATTTGCTTTTCCAGCAATAACATAGCGTTATCTATTAGAACACCTGTTGGATTACCTTCAGCGTCCCGGATAATTTCACCACCAGGCGGGTCAATAGTTTCTTTGGTGATGCCTGCTAATTGCAAGGCTTTGCTGTTTGCCCAACCTGCATGACTATCAACGCGCGTTAACCAAACGGGTTTATCTTTAATACTTTCATCGAGCAGGGTTTTGCCCGGAAACTGTTGGGTGGGCCAGAGCACCTGATTCCAGCCTCCGCCTAAAATCCATTGCGATTGTGGGTGAGCTTTGGCAAAAGCAGCCACTTGCGTCACAGCCTGAGCTTCACTGCTGCTGGCGCGTAAATCGACTCTATTCAAATTTTGGCCTAAACCCAGCACATGACCATGGCCGTCGATCAGACCAGGTAATAAAGTCTGGCCTTTACCATCTATTTGTTCCGCCTTGCTATAAGCCGCGACTGCGCTTTTATCACCACGAGCCAGCACTTTGCCTGACTGGTTATCAAACGCAAAATGGCTGAATTGGGCAATATTGCCTTTGTCATCAAAGCCATAGCCCTGAATATTGTGAAGCACTACGGGGGCGGCTGATAAAGAGCCGCTGGCGATAAATAACAGACTAAAGAGTGAAGGAGTAAAAAAACGCATAACAGAATTTCCTGGTTGGTCCGTCGCCGGACCTGCCGGGCTAACGGTATTTTTTCTTAGCTTTTTGCTGACGGACTTTTTCCCGTTCGGCTTTTTCAGCAGCTCTGACGGCTTCCTCTAACTTAGCATTGTGCAATTCCTCTGTCACCATGTCTGGCGTTTCCAGACTGACAGGGCCAAACAGACCAGCACGAAGTTCAGTAATTAAAATCGAGCCTGCTTTTTGTAAGTCAACCACACCACCTTTACGCATACAGCCACGGCGTTCACCTAAGGCATCCAGCAAGGCCACATCATTTTCTGGCTGTTCTTTTAACTGATAACGCGCCATGACTTGTTGCGGATAAGCTTTAAGCAAATAATCTGCAGCAAAAATTGCGATATCGGCATAGTCAAAAGCCGTGTCTTTGATAGCTCCTGTCACTGCCAGACGATAACCACAGCTGGCTGGACTTAACTTGGGCCATAAAAAACCTGGGGTGTCAGTCAGGATCACATTGTTGTCCAGCTTGATACGTTGCTGCACTTTGGTCACACCCGCTTCATTACCGGTTTTGGCAATAGTGCGACCAGCTAATGTATTGATGATGGTCGATTTTCCAACGTTAGGAATACCCATTATCATGGCGCGGGCGCCGCGTATATCTAAATTCCGATCGGGTAACATCTGGTTGCAAAGCTGCAACAAAGCCTTGATTTGTTCAGGGTTTTGCTGACTAATAGGAATGGCTTTAATGCCTTTTTCTTGTTCAAAGCGTTCAACCCACAACGCAGTCACTGCAGGGTCTGCTAAGTCCGCTTTGTTCAGCACTTTAATGACTGGTGTGTCACCGCGCAGCTCTGGCACCAAAGGATTTTCACTGGAAAAAGGAATGCGGGCATCCAGCATTTCGATAATGATATCGACCTGCGGCATAACCTCGGCAATTTCTTTACGGGCCTTGTGCATATGGCCTGGGAACCAGTTGATCGACATACAAACTCTCTTGGGTTAGCCGCTTTGCGGTTGGAACAGGAAATAATTCAATATTTTACGCTGTTATCAGGCCGGGCAGGAACTTTTTTAAGCCTTAAACCTCCGATTAGCAGCTTTTTGCGTAGAAGTATCCTGAATAGTATAAATCGGAGTCACAGGGAATGATGAAGTTGAAGTATCTTGCTGCGTTGGTTGCCGTTGTCGCTATCAGTATAAAACCATTAATGGCGTCAGAATTTAAGCAAGTCCGGGTACAACTGGAACATCCGGCTAATGGTGATAGCTTATTTATTCCGGGCGCTAAAGCGCTAGTGCAATCAGGTCATTCTTCCGATAGCCGCTGGCTTAGTTGGGTTGACTTAACGACCAACAGCGCCAGACAGGTACCTCTGCCAACACAAGCCCAGTTTTTTCATAAAGCCCAGCTCAAAGGTCAACTAAATGAGCAACTCGTAGTGTTGGGGACTGAGGGTATCAGCGGATTTAACTCACAAGACAACAGTTGGCGACGTTTATTGAATACCGAATCCTTGTATCGCACTGTAGATAGCAAAAGATTGCTGAAACTGGACTTTGTTTATGACTTTAACAATGACGGTTTATCCGATTTTATAGTGCCTGACTTTAATGCTCATCATGTCTACATGCAGCAACAGGACGGTAGTTTTACTAAGTTTTCTCTGGCAGTGGATGCGAAGTCGCGTTTATTTGATGAAAACCCGGATTACAGTATCCGTAAAGCGCGCTTTCTGGATTGGAATGCAGATGGACTTACTGATATTGCCTTTGCAATAGATGATAGCCTGCTGCTGTATCTGCAAACTGAGACGGGTTTTACTACCGAGGTTCAGACTATCCAGCTTGGATTGGGTTTAACACCAGACGCGCTAGCTGAGGTACGAGGTGGAGATGGCCGCAGTTTCAAAGGCTTATCCATCAACAGATTTTATGATGTAAAAGATTTAAATAACGACAGTGTCGCAGACATCATAGTGCGTCAGGAGCAGTTTGTCGACGCAGTGGAGCAAAGTTACAGCTACCGTATTCATTACGGCAGTATTGATCAAGGCAAGTTGCAGTTTAAGGCCGAGCCAGATGCGCGGATCAACACCAAAGGTATTCAGTCTGAACCTGAATTTACTGATTTAAATAATGACAAGAAACTGGACTTTTTTACCCCGGCTGCTGAATTTGGTATTGGTACTTTAGTAAGGGCTTTGGTGGCAGGCACCGCGAATATGGAACTACAATTTTTCCCTCAGCTGCAAAGCGGCAAATTCCCTGATAAACCAGTGTATCGTCAGGATGCCACAGCTCAGGTCAGTATTGGTAACGCGCAGGTGAATTTGCCTGTGCTCAAAGCGCTGGTGTCAGAGCAGGCTCCTGCTTTGTTGCTGATAGGGGATGAAGATCATCTGAAGTTGTATCAAAGTGCCAAAGAAAAACTATTCAGCAGTAAAAGTGTTCGTTTAAAACAAGCTATACCGCTTAATGGCATGCTGGCCTCCACAGCAGATTTAGATCAAAACGGCAAAATGGATTTAATTTTGCCTTTTACCCATTTAGATCCGGAAGCTGTGCGTAACCAGCTGCATTTTGTGTTGCAGCAATAAATTTATGGCCTTAACCAAAGCTTCATTTGTGGATAGCCATCTGCAGCAGATGGCTGTTCGCACATGCCATACCAGCTTAATAGCGGATAACCAAAACCACCTCCTGTTGAAAAGGCGGTGATATAAGCTTCTGAGCCGCCTTTATAACCTTCGGCATGGAATAAAAATTCAGGCGGCAAGTTTAAATACACTAAAGCCGCCCATGACCAGGCGATAGCAGCCATTTCTTCGGCTGGCCCCTGATTGGCAGATTCATTCACGTTATCGTTCAGTAAGTGGCGCTGAACTGTTGGCATTACCGCTATATGACCTGCTTCGTGCAACAAATCTCCGGGGTAAGCGAGTCGGGTTGGGTCTATGCACAGCCCGCCATTTTTAATCTGTGCGCCAGGCAAAAAGCTGGGCCCAGCCAGAGGTTGTATTTGGTAAGCGATACCTATCTCGTTGAAAAAAGCTAACACCTTTTGCAGTGGCTCAGTCATTTTTCCCTCTCCAAATTTATGCGGTTGTGTTGGCTGGCGTCAATTAATTTGTTCCCGATAGTCTTTATTTGTTCCCTTTTCTGCTAGCCTAGATTTTTATAAAACAAAAATAACGACTTAGCCATGACTATTTGTAGTTTTGCTTTGCTTGGCCTTGTGGCCGAATTTCAACAAATGCGCCATGAACTGGAATTGTTGCTGCAGTTGCAGTGGCATGCCCATGTGAATCAAAGAGATTATCAGGGCGGATGGGATGTATTGCCTTTGCGCTGTGCGTCAGAACATTTGCATGCACACGGCATTTTGCAAAGTTTTGCTCTCTACGCCAGTGAGGGCTGGAGCAATTTGCCGCACTTAGAGCAAAGTCCTGCCTTGCTGCGTTTTGTAACGGCTTTGCCTTATCAGGTGAAGTCTGTGCGGCTGATGCGCTTACACCCTGGTGCCGAAATTAAACCCCACCGTGACCATGGCTTATGTTTGGAGGAGGGGGAAGCTCGTTTGCATTTACCTCTTCAAACCAATGAATTACTGAAATTTTTTGTCAATCAACAGCAAGTGCCTATGCAAGCGGGGGAATTATGGTACATCAATGCTGATCAGGTACACCAGGTAGAAAACAAAGGTTCAGAGTGCCGTATCAATCTGGTACTGGACTGTGTGGTCAATGACGAATTAAAGGATCAAATTTATGCCGGATGGAGTACAAAATTATCCAGAGCTGACTGAAAAGCTGCTATCACAGTTTTCCACCCGGATACTGCAGTGTCAGGGGGCTGCTGATGCACGGCCTTTGATTGTTTCATTGCTAAATACCTTGTGCCAACACCTGGACCTGGTGTTGCATCCTGACGAATTTAAAGATTTGGAATTCACCCTGACTCCTTATGGTAAAGCTGTATCGCCAACTACAGCGGCTCAGTGCGCTGAGGATATTGAGCGAAGCAGAGTCTTTATGCAGGCCGTTTATATGGCGGTGCAGGAACGTCTTTCACCTGAACGACCAGTACAGGTGCTGTATGCTGGCACAGGGCCTTTGGGCTGGCTGATATTGCCCCTACTCAGTCTCTTCAGTGCGCAGCAAGTTCAGGTGACTGCCCTGGATATTCATCAATTTTCATTGGACAGTTTTCGTGGTTTATGTGAAACGCTGAAACTTGAAGACAGAATTTCTGACTGGGTTTGTGCTGATGCAACTGTGTGGCAACCGCAATCAGGTACTACCTATGACCTGATCTTGTCTGAAACCATGAATCAATTTTTGGAACAAGAGCCTCAAGTGCAGATTTTTGTCAATTTACAGCATTGCCTGAAAGAGGGTGGCAGCCTGATCCCACAGCAAGTACTGTTGTCGGCAGAATTGGAATGGCAGGACAAACAAGGTCTGCAACAACAGTGCTTAGGGCCGGTATTTTGTTTAGCTCTGGATACTGCTAAAGCGCTGGCTCAAGGTCATTCAGAGGTATTACAAGCCAGAATACTCTTGCCTGAACTTGAACCTGGCCCGGTCGATCTTAAATTGAACACTGCAATTCAGGTCTATAAGCAGTTTGGGTTAGTGGACAAGCAAAGCCAACTGACGCTGGCAAAATATCGCAAGGATCTGTTGCTTAAACCAGGTTCAGTATTGGAGTTTAGTTATCAGTCCGGGCAAATTCCGCTATGGCGGATAGATTATCAAAATACAGCGCTTCACTTGGCCGCAAGCGACGATTTGAGTGTCGAAGGGCTGTTTCATTTCTACAGATTGTGGCAAAAAACGCAGATCAAGAAGTTAAAGCTCCCTGTTGCATTACCTGAAGACGAATGGTTACTCGACAGAGCTCTATTGGATCTGGCTGGTTTAGGATTACATCCTGGGTTGCAGCTGTTATACCGCTGCGACAGACTGTCTGAGTTACAGCAGGAAGTGCGGCTGCTATCTCTAAGCGAGGATCAAAAGCAGCAAATCAATCAGCAACTGATTACACTTGCCGCTGGACAGCAAAGTAAAAAAATACCCTCAGTGCTGTCGGAGCAACAATTGGCGTTCTGGCAACAATTTGGTTATCTGGTGATTCCAGCCGTATTAACACCGGAACAATGCGAACAAAGCAGGGTTGCTATCTGGAGTTTTCTGCAGGCTTCGCCAGAGGATCCCAAAAGCTGGTACCGGCATTTGGGATTATGTGAAAAAATTATGCTACCGCTGTTTCGTCATCCGGCTTTAGATGCTAACCGTGAAGTGCCACTGATCAGACAGTTTTTTGAGCAGCTTTGGCAAAGAACAGATCTTGTGATGAGCACCGACAGGGTAAGTTTTAATCCGCCTCAGACCCCAGACTGGAGATTTCCTGGTCCGGATTTGCACTGGGATATGCCGCTTCGCGCCCCTGTTGAATTTGCGACTCAGGGTTTAATTTATTTGACGGACACCACAGAACAGCAAGGTGCTTTTTGTTGTGTACCGGGCTTTCATTTAAAAGCAGAAGACTGGATCAAGAGTCAGGGTAAATCTGAGTTTGAGTTACAACAGCAGCAGTGGGCAGACTGGCCCGTCAAGGCTATTGCAGCAAAGGCCGGAGATTTGATCATCTGGCATCATGCCTTGCCTCATGGTAGCAGCCCTAACAGGGCAAACTTTCCTCGCATAACTCAGTACATAAATTTTTATCCTGTAAGTCCATGACAGCAGAACAAGATAAAGTACTAAAGCTCTATGCTCTGTTGCATAGAAAAGAGATGCTCTCTGAGCTCTTGAAGACTGAGCGACCAGAAATTTTATACGCGCGTCTGGCGTTTAACACTGGCTTAGATGGTGCGACATTGCGATCTTGTATCGCAGATATTAACAGTTCTGCATTGAGACCTCTGAATCCAGATTTCTACAAGCTTTGGGAACCTTACAGATATAACAATGCGTTGGAGGAATTGCTCTGGATGCCAGCTAATGCTATGACAGACAGCGCATTTTTTGCTGATCATCTTGTTAAATTGAGAAGCGGTCTGGTTCAAACCATGCTGCGTCCTAAGGTTGCTTTAGCCTCAGTGGATACTGAGTGGGTCGAAGAGAATCGGCAGACGGTCAACATTTTCCATCTTTCACGTTGTGGTTCCACATTGGCAGCAAGGGCCTTTCATTTGCTCGCAGGCAGCAGACTGCTATCTGAGTCTCCGGTTTTGACGGAGTTTTTGTTAAATACAAATCAACCCGCAGCGGAGCGTCAGCATTATCTGCAACTACTTATTAGTTTGCAGGGCCGACTTACCAGTCAGGAAAAACAATTAGTCATTAAGTGGAATTGTTGGGATTTAGCCTATTTTTCGGAGATATGTCAGTCCTCTCCCATGGCACGGCAGATCTTTTTATTTAGGCATCCGGAAGAGATTCTGGCGTCTCATATCTTGAATGGCGCAGGGCGGCATATGGTCCCTAATCAAAATATACCTTCCTCAGTGAGTTTTCATCCTGAAGCGAGTCTTCTTGGCTGGCGGATTGAGGTATTAAAGCAACTGATGTCGCAAATGCTTCAGGTTATAAAGACTCACAAAATCAGAGTTTTGGTTTTCGATTACGCCGATTTATCTGCCAGTACACTGTTACGCATGACTGGTATAAACCCAGTACTCATGACCGATTCTGATCACGACAAATTAAAACGTCTGCTAAACGAAAATGTGAAAATTCCTGATCAACAGTTTAAAGCTGATGAAAAAAAGAAGCGACAGCTTTTCACTCCTACAGAAAAGAAGCAGATTAACGTTTTATTTCCGCTATACGAAGAACTTCGAAGATACAGAACAGTCATTTGAGAAACTAAACCAGACTATTTTGAATTGCTTATAGGTGCAGTGTGAATGTTAATAAAAGTGCCGGTATGTATTAAAAATATACTGGATTTTCTATTTTTGTTCCGATACCCTTTACAAAAATGGATGTTTCTATCAAATTTACTGAATGTGCAGTTCTGTACTGTATTGGCGGATTTGAAAGTTTTCGACCTTATTATGTACTGATAATGTGGACGAATTTTAAAGTACTGCTAGTCTGGTTGTACTGTATGTGAATTTTTTTACAGGGATTTTATGTCAAACTTGGACGAAAAGACTTTAGAGTGTTATCAGGATGTGCTGAACCCAGAGGTTAAGCCACTCGAGGCTTTATTTCGTACAGCGGATTTGAATGCTCTGATTCGCCAGCAACTTACCAATCAAACCATAAACCCATTGATAGAGACTGAAGCCAAGGTTCAGTGCAACTTAGCTGAGCTTTGTTCTCAGGCTGCATCCTTGATCTTGTCTGAGGGATTAGTTCTCCGCTCTGAATATAAAGCTGTTCTGAGGAAGCTAAATGAAAGGTTGATTGACCTCTATCACGATCTGCCAATTAACCCAAAGCTTAGAAAAAGACAAATGATAGGTCCTACCGGGCTTGTCATGTCTCCGGATCAGTGCATTCATACTATACAGGATGATCTGCGGGTCAGGGCGTTCTGGCGTGCTATTGACAAAGCTCTGACAGAAAGAAAACAACAAAAATGTATTTATCTGTTGTACCCCGCTTGCGGGCCATTTGCACCGCTGCTTTTACCATTGCTTAGCTACTACAAAACACAAGGTTTGTACTCGCCAGCGCAGCTAAAAATAATACTGCTTGATGTGCAACAGGGAGCTACAGAGAGTGTAGCCGCTGTAGTACGTGATTTAGAGTTGTCAGAATTTGTTGAATCTATAGTCTGCGCTGACGCTTGCCAGTATTTCCCACCACACTCTATAGATTTGCTGGTGCTGGAGGCTATGCAACATGGCTTGAGCAGAGAAGGGCATCTGGCTATAGCAAGACATCTGACTAAGTTTCTGAGTCAGGATGGGGATATGTTACCACAACAAGTGAAAGTTCAGGCTGTTGTGAGTCAGGGGCAACAGGAATTTATCGAGCAGTGGAAGGGGCAGGAGGATCTGAGAGCCGAGAATATGGATCCAGGACTACTTCAAATGCGTGTTGTTTTGGGAGATGTTTTAACTATTAACAGAGAGTCGCTGCAGCAGTTGAAAGAACTGCATTTAGACCAGTTTACCACTCTGATTGAGGCGAATACCATTACCATACCGCAGTTACCGGTTCAGATGAAACATCCTTTATTGCTTTTGACGACGGAGTTGCAGCTATATCAGGATGAGGTATTACGGGAATACGACTCCGGAATTACTCATCCCCTGCCAGATCTTTGTGTTTGTATTGATTTTGTACCCTCCGAAAGCAGATCCGGTGATTTGCTGGTGAAAAGTGGCGACAGAATCAAATTTTATTACCGACAGAATGGGTTACCTGGTTTTCTGCCAACTCATGAGGTTTCCTGATGTCAATGATGATTCCCTGGCGCATTGTTGTATTCAGTAACAGTACTTTGTCTCTGCCGCTCATCACATTATTGATGCAAAAACAATGGTTGGCTGGAGTGGTTATTTGTGAGCCACAGAGTTACCAGAGTCAGCACTTGCTGAGTGTTCTACAGAACGCGGCAATACCTTTATTCGTTTTCTCGCCTGAAACTGCAGTACCAGTAAAATTCTGGCTGGGTCAACGCGAAGCAAATCTATCGTTGATTTTTTCTTTTAGGTATAAGTTGCCTGTGGATGTACTTGAGGCAGTCCAGTTTGGCACTTTTAATATTCATCCGTCTGCTTTGCCAATGTTTCGGGGGCCTTGTCCGGTTTTTTGGCAATTAAAAGCCGGTCAGGTTAATAGTGCTTTATCTATACATCGTGCGACAGATCAAATTGATGCGGGAGATATAGTGATACAGCAGGCGTTTCAGATCCATCCTCTGGATAACTATGGCACCTTGATGAATCATGTTTCACAAATAGCGCCTGAGCTTGTATTGGAATTAGCCAAATCAATAGAGCAAGGAAAAATCGCTGGTGTTGTCCAGACAGGTCTGTCTCAGTACGCTCCTGTCCCCTCCGTGGAGGATTGCCGGATCAGATGGCAGCAGATGACAGCCTCTCAGATAAGTAATTTGTGCCGCGCTTGTAACGGAGTTTTTGGTGGTGCATTTTTTGTTTTTAATAATCAACAACTTAGGTTGATTCAGGCGACCGCAGCAGCTTACCCTGCTTATGGCGCCTTACCTGGTACTGTAGTCATGGTTGCCGAGCCTGAAGGAGTGATCATTATTTGTAACGATGGAGCGGTACGATTGGATGTTATTGCAGCGGCTGAAGGGGTGTTTTCTGCTGTTGCTTTTGCTGAGCGCTATGGACTGGATGCGGGCATGGTGCTGCATTAGAGTTCTGGCGAATTAAAAATATCAACAGGAGATACTTATGGATGCCGATTTAGGGTTGGTTGTAGATTTTGCTTTTGCCTGGGCTCCGCGGAACTGGTTAGCCTGCAATGGGCAGTTAGTGCAAATCAGTCAAAACAATGCTTTATATTCATTGCTTGGTGTCGTTTATGGTGGGGACGGGCGAGCTACCTTTGGGGTTCCGGATCTACGCGGACGTAGCCGCATGGGGCAAGGCTTAGGTCCTGGTTTGACTTCTAACCGAGTTGTTGGTCAAACATTCGGCACTGAGGGGCATACGCTCACACTGGCAGAGATGCCAATACATAACCACGCTGCTACTTTTACACCAACCGGAGGTAGTGCTGGTCAACCACTGACAGCCACACTAAAAGCTGCAGTGGTGGATGCCACCTCCAGTTCCCCGGCAGCCGGTGCTTATCTGGCGACAGCAGCAGTCAATGCAACGTCGGGGCCTCAGGACAAACCAGAGTATATTTATTACAGTGGTGCAGCGCCGGCTCAGACATTTGATTTGGCTGGGCTAACTGTATCGGGTGGAGGTGGCGGTATCACAGGTGGAACAGTAGCTGTGGGTAATAACGGTGGCTCAACAGCTTTTTCCATTATTCCTCCAACGCAGGTTTTAAACCCTTGTATATGCTCTGCTGGACTTTATCCAACACGTAACTAAGGGCAAGCTGGGGGAATGCACTGCATTTCCCCTTTTTCTGAATATTAATTGTGGTAGTTCAATGACGAAGTTTCATTTTATCTCAGGTTTGCCTCGCTCCGGATCAACCTTGCTGGCAGGTATTCTGCGCCAAAATCCTCGTTTTCATGCTGCCATGAGTAGCCCGGTTGCGGGTTTGCTGAATGGAGCGCTGGAGCAGATGGGCGCAAATAGCGAATCCTATTCATTTTTTGATGAAAGCAAGCGTAAGCGTATTTGCAAATCTTTGTTCGAGGCTTATTACGCCGATAAAGAACATCAGGTAATTTTTGATACCAATCGTCAATGGACTGCACGTTTGCACCAATTGGTTGAATTGTTTGATGACTTTAAAGTGATTTGTTGCGTGCGTAACCCTGCCTGGATTATGGATAGCTTTGAAACCATCTATCGCAAAAATCCCTTTGATTACAGCCGCATGTTCAATGCTAATTCGCGGCAGACGGTATATAGCCGCTCTGAAGCCTTAATGAGCGCTGGCGGTTCAGTTGGAAGCGCCTGGACTGCATTAAAAGAAGCCTATTACGGTGAGTTTTCTGACAGATTGCTGTTAGTTGACTACGATGTGTTAACCAGATACCCGGAAAAAACTTTACAGTTAATCTATAAGTTTCTGGATGAGCCCTATTTTCAACACGATCTGGATAACGTGGATTATCAGGAAAATGAGTTTGACCTTCAGCTTGGCGTAAAGGGCCTGCATCAGGTGAAACGCAAAGTAGAGCATAAGGTTCGGCGCAGTATTTTACCGCCGGATTTATTTGTGAAATATCAGGACATGGATTTTTGGCTGGATAGCACTGGCACAGCTGCGCATAGTATCAGTGCCAAAAAAACACAACAGGAACAGCAATCCGGGCAAACCGGAGCAGGACGGGATCATGAATAAAACTCTGTTAAGTGGATTAATCGGCTTGTTAATGCCATTGGGTGGTTACGCCTCGATGGCATCCCGTAACCAACCTGTTGTGCCAACACCACAATGGCTGCCTGCTTCGCTGCTGGACTTGAAAGCCAAAGAGACGGCACAAGCCTCACCTGTAGAGCATGCACCCCAGCTTACGCAGGGTCAGCAGGTGCGGGAACTGGTGATTATTGACGCCGATGTACCCGACAAAGCAACTTTGTACAGGTCATTAAAACCCGGCGTGGATGTGGTGGAGCTTAACGACGTGCAGGATGGGATGTTGCAACTGCAGCAGGTACTGCAAAACTACAGCGGATTACAGGCCGTGCATTTAGTGTCACATGCAGAGCAGGGAAAAATCCTGTTAGGCAACAGCAGCATAGACAGCATATTACTCTCGGAACATCCTGATCTGTTACGCCAGTTAAATCAATCCGTAGTGGCAGGTGGCGACTTACTGTTATACGGATGCGATTTGGCTGCAGGTGCTCAAGGCCAGGAATTACTGGAGCTTTTTAGCTCTGCTACTCATCTGGACGTGGCGGCCTCGAGCGATAAAACCGGCGCTGCTGACTTGGGCGGTGACTGGGATTTGGAAATTCAGCAAGGCGATATTCAAAGTACCTTGGCTTTTAGCCCCAAAGCGCTGGCGGATTTTAGTAGCGTATTAGCCACTAAAACTTATATTGATACTGATTTTTGCTCAAGTAATTGTTTTAACTCCTCATTAGGTTTTACATCAACAGATACGGATATCCGTTTTACTGGCAGTGCCAATGTTTATGCCTATAACGATACAACAGGCCAAAGTTTTTATCTGGATTTTAGTCAAAACGGTCCCTCTGGCCATTTAGACTTTGCGGCCAATGATGAAGTGGTGAGTTTTGAACTGACACAAATTCGCTTTGGTACTAATAATGGCGCCTCTTGTAGCTCGGCAGAAGTAAAGGGCTATACCAGTTCAGGCTCTGAGACTGATACTTTTACGCTCTCAGGTGCAGGCCCTACAGCTATTACTCTGACGAATATAGCAGGCAAACAACTGACCCATTTCAGGGTGATCGCATCTGGTTGCACCAACCCTGACGTGTTCCAAGCACTGCGAATCGTTGACTTTACAGTCGATAATAAAAAGCTTTTGCCCCAAATCAGTAACGCTACCTATAACGTAGCGACTCAGACCTTGGCAGTGACTGCCACCAATCTGACTTCGGGCGATACCATAGATGTCAGTAAACTCACCATAACCGGTGAAGGTGGCACCACACACACATTGACCTCGGGCAATGTGACAGCAAGCAGTAGCACCGCCTTTAGCGTGACATTAAATGCTACAGACCAGACCGCCTTGCACCCAATACTAAATAAAGTTGGCACCGTTTCAACAGGAAATACTACTTTTAATCTGGCAGGAGCAGAAGACTGGAATTCTTCGGTTACAGCGGGTAATAGTGTTGACGCAACCAATGCGCTGACAGTGAGCAATGTACCAGCCCCGACCGTCACATCGGCCACCTATGATGCCGACACTGGCGTACTAGCGCTCTCCGGTACTGGTTTATTAAAACGATCAGGAGCCACTAACGATATTATTGCCAATAAGCTGACCCTGACAGGTGAGGGGGGCGCGACCTACACTTTGACCGATACCGCAAATGTTGAAATTAGCTCTGGCACCAATGCCAGTGTCACGCTAAGTGCTACGGATAAGGCGGGCGTGAACCTGATGGTGAATAAAAACGGCACCAGTTCCACCAGCGGCACAACTTACAATCTGGCCGCGGCTGAAGATTGGAATAATGGTGCTGATGCAGCGGTCGTGATTGCTGATACGACAGGCAATGGCATCACTGTCAGTAATGTGGCAATACCACAACTGACTAGCTCCAGCTACAACGCCAGTACGGGGGCGTTAGTCCTTACAGGGACGGGGTTCCTGAGAAAAAGCGGAGCTACGAACGACATAGACGCATCTATGTTTACATTCACTGTAGAGGGTGGTGGTTCTTACTCCCTGACTGATACTGCTGATGTAGAGGTTACATCAGGTACCAGTGCTACTTTAACCTTAAGCGCAACTGACAGGGCAGCTCTTGGGATGAGTATCAATAAAAACGGTACTGCATCAACAGGAGGCACCACATACAATATAGCCGCAGCAGAAGACTGGGCTGCAGGTGCTGATGCAGCGGTTAACGTGGCGGATTTAACGGGTAATGGAATCACGGTCAGCAATGTTTCGGTTCCTGCGATCACCAGTGCAGCCTACAATGCGGTTACAGGGGCATTAGTTGTTTCTGGCAGCAATTTCCTCCAGTTATCAGGCGCTAATAATGATATTGATGTCAGTAAACTGAGTATCAGCGGCGACGCAAGCAGCTACAGCCTGACGTCAGGCAGTGTAGAGATAAGTTCTGCAACCACCTTTAGCGTTACCCTCAATGGGACTGACAGAACGGCTTTAGTAAGCCGTATTAACAAAAATGGCACCAGTTCAGCTGGCTCTGTTACTTACAACCTCGCTGCAGCTGAAGATTGGGCTGCTGGCGCTGATGCAGCTGTAAGTGTTGCAGATTTGACTAGCAATGGTATCACTGCCAGCGGAGTTCCGGCGATAGTGACTTCAGTGACTGCATCCACAGCAGATGGTGCCTATACCGCAAGCGATACAGTGACTGTGCAGGTGAATTTTAGTGCCAATGTCACGGTTGCTGGCACGCCTCAGCTTACTTTAGATACAGGTGCGACAGACAGAGCCATCGACTTTAGCGGTGGTTCAGGAACTTCCACTCTAACCTTTACCTATACAGTACAGGCTGGCGATACCAGCAGTGACCTGGATTATGTTTCGGTGAACGCGTTGAGTCTTAACAGCGGCACTATTCAGGACGGCTCGGCAGTCGATGCCGTATTAACTTTACCAACCCCTGGTGCGGCAGGTTCATTAGGTGCAAATAAAGCGCTGGTGATAGATACAACAGCGCCTAACGCACCTTCAACCCCGGATTTAGCGACAGCCTCTGATTCAGGTGCAAGCTCTACCGATAATATTACCAACGACACTACGCCGACACTGACTGGTACAGCAGAAGCGGGCAGTACTGTAACTTTGTATGATACAGACGGCGTAACGTCTTTAGGCTCAGCTGCGGCTACAGGGGGGAGCTGGAGCATTACAGTAAGTCCAGCGCTGAGTGAAGGTAGCCATACCCTGACGGCTAAAGCTAGGGATGCGGCGGGCAATCAGTCTGCAGCTTCTTCAGGTTTATCTGTGACTATTGATACAACAGCCCCTGCTAAACCTGCGACTCCTGATTTAGCAGATGCCTCGGACTCGGGTGACAGTAATTCAGATAACCTGACTAAGCTGCAGAATATCACCTTGCAAGGTGCCAGTAATGCGGTCGAAGCCAACGCTACAGTCAGAGCCCGTTCCAGTCTTGATGGCGGTTTAACTGATGTCGGCGCGGATAGTAACGGAGCTTACAGTCTGAATTTAACCGGATTATCTGCGGGGAATCAAAATCTGGTGGTGATGGCTACAGATATTGCAGGTAACCAAAGTGTGGATTCGGATCCTCTGGCGATAGTGATTGATACGACAGCGCCAGCTATTAGTAGTGTCTCTTTTGATCAGGATCCTATTACTGACGCAAACCAAGCTGGAGTGAGCTTTACTCTCTCTGGTGCTGAAACTGGAGCAACGGCAGAGTACAGCATTAACAGTAATAGCGGTGGTGTAGCTGTAAACGACAGTTTTGTTGTTGCCTCTGCCGGACAACAAATTATAGCTGTTGACGTCAGTGGATTAAATGACGGTACCTTAACTCTGAGCCTGACTTTAACTGACGCAGCTGGTAACGTCAGTACTCCAGCTGTGACAGATACTGTGATTAAAGATGCCAATGTGCCAGCTATTACTACAGTGACTATTGCGGATGGCAACTACAAAGCCGGAGAGACCATAGATTTCACTGTGACATTCGATGATACGGTAACGGTCACAGGCACTGATTCTACGTTGGGTATCGAGATTGGAGGTTCCAATTTAGTCGCAGGTTATTTCAGTGGTACTGGCTCCTCAAGCCTGACTTATCGCTACACAGTGTTAGCGGGCCAGAACACGGATAGCTCAGGGATTGCGGTTTTGGCGAACAGTTTAATCCTCAATACCACGACCATTCGTGATTCTGGTAATAATGACGCTGTCCTGACTTTTGCGGGAACTAATAATGATAATGCTCAGGTCGACACCACTGACCCTGTTGCGACTGTAGTCACAGATCCTGCTGCTGCTGTCTTTGTAAATGCGGCCAGCTATGAAATTAAAGGTACGCATAGCGGAATAGGTGTGACTGTTAACTTATATGTCGATGACAATAATGATGGTGCAGCCGATGACCCAGTTAATGATATTGGGCATGCAATAGTTGACGCTGATGGTAACTGGAGTATACCAAACGTAGCTTTAACCGCAGATACAGCACATAACTATGTGGTAGTCGCTGAAGATGCCGCTGGTAATGAGTCTGTAGCAGTCGATGTGCCTACTATTACTGAAGATTCTATTGCTCCGGTTGCGGTTGCGATTACAACTCCGGCGACAGTTGTTTCTGTGAGTACTTCGACCCAACTGATCGAAGGTACTCATAGTGAAGATGGCGTAACTGTGGAGTTGTTTGCTGACTCTGATAATGACGGGATTGCAGATAACAGTACTGTGCTGGCCAGTGCGGAAGTGGGGGCTGTTACCACTGGTATCTGGTCATTCGCTGCGCCTCTGACAACAAATACAGAGAACAACTTTGTTGTGATCGCAAAAGATAAAGCGGGCAACGTCTCAACTGCTGCGGATGTGGTGACTATCACTCAGGATGCTGTTGCTCCTGTGGTCACAGTCACAGCATTGACTACGGCAGACACAACACCTGCTTTGGCCGGGACTGTGGATGATGCAACAGCTACTTTAAGTTTAACCGTGGCAGGACAAACTCTGACGCTAACCAACAATGGCAATGGCAGCTGGACTTTGGCTGATAATCAGCTGACTGCACTGACAAATGGTGTTTACGATGTGCAGGTGACTGCTACGGATGCGCAAGGCAATATAGGCACTGATGCATCAAGCAATGAACTTACCATAGACTTGTTAGCTCCAGCCGGTTATAGCGCCTCTATTGTGCAGGAGCGTATTAATGCGACCAATCAGGCTGCGATGAGTTTTGTCTTTGCCGGAGCTGAAGTGGGCTCAAGCTATAACTACAGCGTGTCCGACGGCACCAATTCGGTGACAGGTTCAGGTACTGTAAGCAGTGCCACTCAGCAAGTGGCAGGTATTAATGTCACGGCATTGGCCGAAGGCACACTGCAACTCAGTGTGACCTTAACCGACACTCTAGGTAATGTCGGGGCAGCAGCTACTGATACAGTGCTGAAACGTTATAATTCTGAGCCTGTTAATCCAGGTAATTCAACGGCTTCTGTTGAAGAGGACACTACCTTACGCATTACGCTTGCGGTGCAGGATCCAGAAAACGACACCTTAACCTACGAGTTAGTCACTCAGCCTGCTCATGGTACTGCAGTGGTGCAAGGCTCGCAGTTAATTTATACACCAGAGCTAAACTATAACGGCACTGACAGTATTAGTTATATTGCCAGTGATTCAGAGTTCAGTACTCAGACCGCTACTATTGCTATCACAGTAACTGCGGTGAATGACAATCCGCTGGCTGAAGACGACAGTTACAGTCTGCAGCGGGTTGAGAGCAACCAGTATCAACTGGCGGTTTTGGCCAATGACAGCGATGTAGACGGTGACACTCTGACTATAGATGGTGCTTCGACCTCCGTAGGTACTGTGGTCTTTACTGCCCAGGGCTTAACTCTGACCACACCAGATCTGTATGTTGGCCCTGTCAGTCTGCGTTACACCCTGACTGATGGTAACGGCGGACGTGATACTGCTGATGTGAACCTGATTATTGAAGGGGGAGCAGCGTCAAACCTGCCGGTGATTACCGTACCTGCAGACATCGAAGTGAATGCAACAGCACTCTTCACCCGTGTACCGCTTGGCACTGCAACAGCGGTCGATCGTAATGGTCGTCGTCTGAGGGTATCGCTGATCAATGGTAGTCTGTTCTTCGCCCCTGGCGAGCATATCGTCTACTGGCAAGCCACAGATGCGGATGGCAATACAGCTACGAAAGCGCAGCGGGTTCGGGTGAATCCATTGGTGTCTTTAAGTAAAGATCAACTGGTGACCGAAGGCAGTGAAGTTGAAGTTCAGGTGATACTAAACGGTCCGGCTCCGGTTTATCCGGTGTCAGTCCCTTACACTGTCAGCGGCAGTGCAGGAGCTAATGACCATACGCTGGTATCTGGTGTTGCAGAAATTAGTTCAGGCTTGAGCACAACTATCCGCTTTAACGTGTTGGAAGATGCGTTGGCAGATTCACCTGAAGACATAGTGATTACGCTCGATAGCAGCGTCAATCGTGGCAGCAAACGCAGTAGTCGTATTGTGGTCAGTGATGCGAATGTCGCCCCTGTGGTGTCTTTACAGGTGCAGCAGAATGGCGAAAACCGTCTGACTGTCAGCGAAAGTGATGGTGTGGTGACTGTCACTGCCACTGTGACTGATGCCAATCCTCAGGATCAAATAACCGGCGTGTGGGACTTTGGCCGTCTGACGAATGCAACCTCAGATCAAAGCCAATTAAGTTTCGATCCGACAGAACAAGGTCCTGGTTTATATCTGGTTAGTTACACTGCAACAGATAATGGTACGCCGAATTTATCAGTAACATCCCGAGTCTTTATTGTGCTTCGGCCAAACTTACCGACATTGGGCACTGCTGATACGGACGGAGACTTAGTGCCAGATAACCAGGAAGGTTTTGCCGATTCAGACGGTGACGGTATTCCGGATTATCAGGATGCAATTAACGAATGTAACGTGATGCCGACAGAGCTACTTGGACAAACTCAGTTTGTGGCTGAAGGTGATCCTGGAGTTTGTTTACGTCTGGGCACTGTTGCCGCACAAACTGATGCTGGTGGTTTGCAGATCGCCAAAGATGCCGTTGTTACAGATAATGTAGCGGTGAATATTGGCGGTATCTTTGACTTTATCGCCTACGGTTTACCTGAACAAGGTAAGAGCTACAGCCTGGTGATCCCACAACGTTTACCAGTGCCTGCAAATGCGGTGTATCGTAAATTCAGCGATGTAACTGGTTGGGTTGATTTTGTCAGCAATGAGCGTAACTCCGTCTCCAGTACGGCGGGTGAACGTGGTTTCTGTCCTCCTCCTGGTGATGCGGTCTGGACTGAAGGTTTAACCGAAGGTCACTGGTGTGTGCAGGTCACAGTCGAAGATGGTGGCCCGAACGATGCTGATGGAATTGCCAACAGCGCTATTGTCGACCCAGGTGGTGTAGCTGTTGTGCTTAATGGTAATAACCTGCCGGTCGCTGTCGCTGACGAAGCTTCGGTCAGAGTGGACACTAGTGTCGATATCAATGTGCTGGCAAATGACTCGGATGTGGACGGCGATGCTTTAACGGTCAATCAGGCCATTAGCAGCTTTGGTACTGTCACTATTCTGCCTGACCAGCAATTAAGCTACACGCCCAACCCTGACTTTGTTGGTGTGGATACAGTGATTTATAGCATCACCGACGGTAAGGGCGGCACGGCAAGCAGCGAGGTTGTGGTCGATGTGTTTAGTAATAACGCGCCAGTGGCGGTCAACGACACGGCCTCTACCGATGACAGAAGCCCGTTACTGATTGCTGTACTGGCGAATGATACAGATGCAGATGGTGATGTACTGACTGTGACTGCAGCTAGTGCGCAGGAAGGAACGGTCAGCATTGAGGCCGACCAACGCCTGCGTTACACACCCAAAGCTGGTTTTAATGGGGTGGATACCATCAGCTACACAGTGACAGACAGCTCTGGTGATTCAGCCACAGGTTCGGTCAGTGTGACAGTGCGTGCTTATCAGGACGTGGTAGTGGATAACAAATCAAGTGGGGGCAGTATGAGCTGGTGGATGGGAATGGTGTTAGCGGGAGCTGTGATGTTGCGTCGCCGTTCAGTTATGGGTGTGGCTGCTGTTGCACTGCTTGCGTTTAGCCCCTGGAGTCAGGGACAAGACTGGTACCTGCAAGGTTCAGTTGGGCATAGCACAGCCGATCAGAAACAAAATCGCTTGGTGGAAGAGCTTCCGAGCGGCACTATCACAGCCTTTGATGACAGCGATAGCTTGTATGGCATCACCCTGGGTTATAAGTTGCATCCTTATTTTGCTGTGGAAATGGGGTACCAGGATTTAGGTGAAGCCAGCGCTCAACTCAGTGGTGACAGCCTGACCCCGGAGCAATACCACGAACTGGTTAAGGCGGTCAGTCCGGTCCTGGTGGATGGCTGGACTGCAGCTGCGCGCTTTGCGCTGTGGCAAAACGATGTGTGGAATGTGGAAGTGCCGGTTGGGCTGTTCAGATGGGACAGCGAAATTGAAAGCAGCAGGGGCAATAGTACCTTGTATTCGAAGACGAATGGCACGGACTGGTTTTTAGGGGTGCAATTGAACTATAGCCTGTCGGATAATTTGAAATTTGGTCTGGGGTATCAGCAACTGGAGCTTGATGCGAATGATGTCAGCAGTTGGTTGCTGAGCGTGCGCTACGAGTTTTAACCTCGTGCTGTGGTAAAGTGACAAGGGCGGTTTTTTCCGCCCTTTTTGTTTTTCTAAAAGCGGGCGAATGTGTCGTTATGTTTTGTGACAAATAAAGTCTGCTGCTTTGCTGAGTCTTTTGTTATGTTAAGCTGGATTGAAAGGTGAGTTGGAGTAAAAGATATGTCAGGACAAGGATCGGGCGGCAATGTATTAGCCGCATTATGTAGCTTGTTTGTTCCGGGTTTAGGCCAGTTGCTACAGGGGCGTTTGATTGCAGCTATACTGTTTTTCGCTATTACGGTGGTAGGTTATGCGCTCTGGTGGTTAATTATCCCGGCTATTATTGGAGCTATCGCTCATCTGTTTGCGATATTAGATGCGGCACGTTTCAAATCCTATAACTGATCAAGGCGACGCCATGCCGCTCTTTTGCCGCGGCATGGCGATTAGAACAGATATGCATTGAGCTCAGAGTGGAGGCTGTACAACAGAGCCCTGAATAAAAGGAGCTACCTTCTGCCAGACTTCTTTAGGTGGTAAACGGGTTTTACTGCCCACCACACAAAACAATCCAGGATTAGCCAAATCAAAGCTGCCCGCTATATTCCAGGATTCATAAGGGTGTGAATCATGGATCAGCAGCAGAGCTGGAGTCTGCGCTGTACCTGCAATGACGTGGTAGTGCTCCAGTAGCCCGAGTTTCATAGCACAGAGGTAATACAGCGAATATTCAGTCCACTTCAGTTTTAAGAACCGACCTATCCACCAGTTTCTCGGATCCGCCGGGTCATGCAATGAGCACAAGGCATCGACCCAGTTTTCACCTGCTTTGTTGGGTGATAACTCCTGCATCAACTTTTGGCTTAAGGTTTTGGACATCAGAGCTGGTGTGACCGTCATTCCCAGATCTTTTGGCCCTACGTCAGGGCTCATATTCAGAATACGGGCAGAGGATTTCCACCATTTAGGGTGCTGTGCTCGTTGTTCGTATTGTAATAAAGCTTTGCCATCAATAATAAGTTTGCTCTCATCCAAAGATTTCAGGCAAATCACGTCAGCGTCGAGCGTCAGATAAAACTCATTTTCGACTAAATTAGCTATAGCTATTTTCAGCAGTTGCTGTTTACGCCAGCCACGCATTTTTGGATACTTTTTGAATTCCGGCAGTAAATCATCTTCCGCCATCACTTTGATGTTCAGCGATTGCCAGCAGGCATATTCCTGTTTTACCAACTCTACTTCTGCGGCCGGAACCAGTACGAAAATCTCAGAGATAGTTCCAGCAGCGACAAAAGTCTGCAAGGAGGTAAATAAGATATGAGCGCGTTTTAAGTCGTTGACGTCGTAACTACCACTTGCTTTTAATGGCAAAACTGCACTAATCGCCATATTAAACTCCTGTTATATAATCAGGTTTTTAACTAAACCCTTTGGAAAAATGCTGATCTCAGTATGGCAATTTGCAGAACGCAAATAGTCGAAGCTCGTCTAACTGTCGTTATTACGTTTTACATGGGATGTGATAAAAGCCACTGAACAATACATTAAGCTTGCGTGATATACAAAACCCGATTTTATACGCAACCCAGAATGGCTATCAAACAAAAATGTTGCGTAATTGTAATTCTTTGCCATATTAAGCCCGCTTTGGAGAGGTAAAATGCGAAAAAGTTTCTGTATGTTGTTAGTGTATCTGCAAATAGATTGTATTTTTCAACAAATAAAACAACAGCTCATCTGATTAGACAAGGATTAAGAATGATTTTACCTGTGATTATGGCGGGCGGTTCTGGTAGCAGATTATGGCCTTTGTCTCGTGATTTAATGCCAAAACAGTTCTTAACGCTGGACTGTGAACTCACCATGTTACAAGCCACTGTGATGCGTTTACAGGGCCTGAATGCCGATGCTGCACTGGTGATCTGTAACGAAGACCACCGCTTTGTCGCAGCCGAACAGCTAAGGCAAATAAAGCAGTTAAATAACAATATCATTTTAGAGCCAGCAGGTCGTAATACAGCACCTGCTATAGCGCTTGCCGCTTTTACCGCGATAAAAAAAGGTCAGGATCCATTGTTGCTGGTGCTGGCTGCGGATCATGTGATAGCTGATGTTGATGTCTTTCAACAGGCTGTTGTTGCGGCAGCTGAATTTGCTAATGCCGATCAATTAGCCACTTTTGGTATTGTGCCTACAGCGGCAGAAACAGGCTACGGCTATATCAAAAGGGGGGCGTGCAAAAAGTTAAATGATGCTGAAGCTTATCAGGTGGCGCAGTTTGTTGAAAAACCCAGACTTGAAAAGGCTTTGGAGTATTTAAGCAGTGGCGATTATTACTGGAATAGTGGCATGTTTTTATTTAAAGCCAGTCGCTACCTGGCAGAGCTGAAACAACATAGGCCCGATATTTATGCAGCCTGTGAGCAAGCTATGCTGGAGGTCGACCCGGATTTAGATTTTATCCGGGTCAATCAACAGGCCTTTTTAGCTTGTCCCTCAGAATCTATTGACTATGCCGTGATGGAAAAAACTGCAGCAGCGGTGGTTGTGCCTTTGGATGCCCGCTGGAGCGACGTTGGAAGTTGGTCTTCCTTGTGGGATATTTCCGCGAAAAACACCGACGGCAATGTGCATAAAGGCGACGTACTGAGCTGTGACAGCAGTGATAACTATGTGTTTGCTGAAACTGGTTTAGTGGCTACTGTCGGATTGCAGAATATGGTCGTAGTACAAACCAAAGATGCAGTGCTGGTAGCGGCCAAAGACAGAGTGCAGGATGTGAAAGCTATTGTGCAGCAACTTAAAGATCTGGACCGCAGCGAGCATAAAATTCATCGCGAAGTCTACAGACCCTGGGGTAAGTATGATTCGATTGATCAGGGACAGCGCTATCAGGTCAAACGCATTACGGTCAATCCAGGTCAGAAACTGTCAGTGCAAATGCATCACCACAGAGCTGAGCACTGGATAGTAGTGGCAGGTACGGCCCTGGTTAGCATAGATGGTGTTGATACCATGCTGTCTGAAAATCAGTCTGTGTATATTCCGCTCGGGGCTGTGCATGCTTTAGAAAACCCGGGGAAAATCCCGCTAGAATTAATTGAAGTGCAATCCGGTACTTACTTAGGGGAAGACGACATAGTCCGTTTTTCAGATCGATATGGCCGGGTAGAAGCTAAATAATTCTGGATTTTGGGATCAGGCGTTACGCCTGATCCCTTTCACTACTTTGTTTTGATTAGTGAATTATCTGAGCGTGACAAACTCCTCCGCTGAGGTTGGATGTATAGCCACACAATTATCAAAGTCAGCTTTGGTGGCGCCCATTTTTATCGCCACACCAAAACCCTGTAGCATTTCGTCAGCGCCAAAACCTATCACATGCAAGCCTACTACTTTTTCAGTTGGACCAGCACAGACCAATTTCATACGTGTTAACTGACGGTGCTGGGTTAAAGCCGTGTACATAGCAGCAAATTCGCTGCGATAGACCTTAATCTGGTCATCACCAAACTGCTGACGGGCTTCATCTTCGGTTAAACCTATAGTGCCAATAGGAGGGTGCGAAAACACTACTGTCGGCACTGTGCTGTAATCCAGTTTGCTGTCTAGTTTATTATTAAATAACCGCTCGGACAAACGTCGTCCTGCCGCGACCGCGACCGGAGTTAACGCCAGACGGCCTGTATTATCACCTACTGCATAAATGCCAGGCACATTGGTATTCTGATACTCGTCCGTCGGGATAAAGCCTTCGGGATCAAGCTTTACACCCGCTTTTTCCAGCTGTAGCTGGTCATTAGCTGGCTCGCGGCCTATAGCCCAAATCAGACAGTCGACAGCTAAACGACTGCCGGTAGATAACTCTACAGTTAAAGAGCCGTCGGCATTTTTACTGACAGAACTCACTTCGGTATGAGAGTGTAGCTGAGGACCATCTTTAGTCATCAGTTCTACTAAAGTGTCTGATAACATCGCATCGAAGCTGCGCAGTGGTTTGTCTTTACGCACCAATAAGTGAGTTTCGCTGCCAAGAGCCTGCATTACGCCAGCAATTTCTACTGCGATATAACCTGCACCTACAACCGCAACTCTTTTCGGTTGGCTTTGTAAGGCGAAAAAGCCATCACTGTCGATGCCAAGTTCTGCGCCTGGTACAGCAGGGCGTACAGGACGACCGCCTGTGGCTATGGTGATATGGTTGGCGCTATAGAGCTTGCCGTCCACTTCTACTGTGTTTTTGTCAACAAAACGGGCAAACCCCCGAATCACAGTGACCCCATTTTTGGCCAGCACTCTGTCGTAAGAAGCATGAATTCGGGAGATGTAAGCCTCGCGGCTTTCGACTAATTTGCCCCAATTTAACGCAGGCATTTGTACATCTAAACCATAATCCGGCGCGTATTTAAAAGCGTCAGCAATTTGACCGGCAAACCACATGGCTTTTTTGGGCACACAACCCACATTAACGCAGGTGCCACCTAAAAATTTTGCTTCGATGATGGCGCATTTCTGGCCGTGGCTGGCTGCTCTGTTAGCGCTGGCGATACCACCGCTGCCACCACCTATGGCGATATAGTCAAAATGTTCAGTCATGCTTGGGTTTCCCACTGAAAGAAGAATTCAGAGGTTATATGGGGTCTGATGGACGAACTCAAGTGAATTTGCGATAAAGTCAGGTTTGATGCACACAAAATGCTTGAGAACATTTAAAAAGCCCCAATACTGCTGTTATAACAGCTGAAACGAGATGAATCATGACCCAAGCCTTACCTGTATTTAGTCAAATCGATCCTTCACAAATTAAAGCTCGTGTTGAACAGTTGATCGCTGCCTGTACCGCAGATATTGAAGCTGTAGTACAACAGCCGAATCCAAGTTGGCAGTCACTGATTGTAGCGCTGGAAGAAAACAGCGATAAATTAGCCAAGTTCTGGTCGCCTGTGTCGCATTTAAATTCTGTGAAAAATAGTCCTGAATTACGTGAAGCTTATGAAAGCTGTCTGCCGCTGTTGTCTGACTTCAGCACTTATGTTGGTCAGCATGAAGGTTTATATCAGGCCTATTTAAAGCTATCGCAAAGTGCTGAATACGGCACGTTAAGCGTAGCGCAGCAAAAAGTGATTCAAAACGCTTTGCGCGATTTTAAGCTATCCGGTATTGGTTTATCTGATGAGAAAAAACAGCGCTACGGCGAAATTCAGAGTCGTTCGTCCGACTTAGCTTCCAGTTTTTCTAATAATACACTGGATGCCACTCAAGCCTGGTTTAAGCATATTGAAGATGAAGGTCTGTTAGCAGGTTTGCCTGAAGATGCCAAATTGGCTGCGGCCGAGGCTGCGGCGCAAAAAGAGCTCTCCGGTTGGGTCTTTACCCTGGAATTCCCAAGCTACATCGCCATTATGACCTATGCCGACAATCGCGAATTACGCGCCGAGTTATATCAGGCTTACTGCACTCGTGCATCGGATCAAGGCCCAACGGCAGGTCAGTTTGATAACAGTGCCATTATTGAAGAAACCCTGGCTTTGCGGCATGAACTGGCGCAGTTGTTGGATTTTGATAATGCGGCAGAAGAATCACTGGCGACCAAAATGGCTGAAAGCCCGGCGCAAGTTCTGGAGTTTTTAGCAGACTTAGCTCGTCGTGCTAAGCCACAGGCTTTGCAGGATCTCTCTGAACTTAAAGCTTTTGTTAAAGCTGAATTTGGCGTAGAGGAGTTAAGTTCATGGGACGTGACTTATTATTCTGAAAAGTTAAAACAGGCGAAATACTCGATTTCTGACGAAGCTTTGCGGCCTTATTTTCCGGAAACCAAAGTAGTGCCAGGGTTATTCAGCGTCTTGAATAAACTATTTGGTATCAGCGTGCAAAAACGTGAGGGTGTCGATGTCTGGCATCCGGATGTCAGTTTCTACGATATTTTTGATAGCAAAGGCGAGCTGCGTGGCAGTTTTTATCTGGATTTATATGCTCGCGCGAAAAAACGAGGTGGCGCCTGGATGGACGATTGCCAGGGCCGACGCTGGAAAGCTGATGGTAGCCTGCAACATCCGGTGGCCTATTTAACCTGTAACTTTAATAAACCTGTGGGCGGTAAACCTGCGTTATTTACCCATGACGAAGTCGTGACTTTGTTCCATGAGTTTGGCCATGGTTTACACCATATGCTGACCCAAGTCGATGCATCTGCAGTGGCTGGTATCAGCGGTGTGGCATGGGATGCGGTTGAACTACCGAGTCAGTTTTTAGAGAACTGGTGCTGGCAGCCAGAAGCTTTGGCATTAATTTCGGGCCATTATCAGACGGGTGAAGCTTTACCACAGGATATGCTGGATAAAATGCTGGCGGCGAAAAACTTCCAGTCAGCGTTATTTTTGGTCCGTCAGTTGGAATTTGCGCTGTTCGATTTCCGTCTACACGCCGAATACAACCCGGCTTTGGGTGGGCGAGTGCAGCAAATTCTGGATGAGGTGCGTCAGCAGGTGTCTGTGATCATCCCGCCACGTTTTAACCGCTTCCAGCATGGTTTTAGCCATATTTTTGCCGGTGGTTATGCTGCTGGGTATTACAGCTACTTATGGGCGGAAGTTCTGTCTGCCGATGCCTTTGGCCGCTTTGAAGAAGAAGGTATTTTTAATGCCGCTGTGGGGCAGGACTTCCTGCACTGCATTTTAGAAAAAGGCGGCAGTGCCGAACCTATGGAACTGTTTAAAGCCTTCCGTGGCCGTGAGCCGTCGAATGCAGCTTTATTACGTCATATGGGGATAGCGGCCTAATTGTTTTATCTGCTTTAGCTTTTGTTGTTGATTTAGGAAACTAATCTATAGTTAGCCTAAGGGCAACAGAGGCTAAGGCTATGAAGATTAAACAATTTATCGAAACTATTACTCAAAATCCCTGGCTCAATATGCTGATTTTTGTCGCTATGCTGATCTCAGCTGGTCATGAAGTCTGGCAAAGTATCCATCAATTTGAATTGGGTGCTCATCACGGTGTGTTTTTATATGCACTGTTGCAGTGCCTGAAAACTTTACCAGATTTGTTTGAGCCTTTAGAGTCACTCAAAGGCACGGAATAAGCAGTGTTGTGTGCTCAGCAGCGTAGTATTAAGTAAAAAAGGTGATAACACGAATGGCATATCCAGAGAAGTTTTCCATTATTTATCAACGTGCTGCTGAGCGTAAAGGCGGCAAAGCCGCACTGCAGTCTTTGTTAAACAAGCCTCGTACTGCAGTGCAACTGCAGCAGCTGACAGATGCACAGTGCTTGAGTGAATTCAGTAAAAAAATCTTCCAGTCTGGCTTTGTCTGGTCTGTGGTAGAGAAAAAGTGGCTAGGTTTTGAAGAGGTTTTTTTTGGTTTTGAGCCGGAAAAAATGCTGCTGATGAGTGATGAAATGCTGGCAGCCAAAGCGACAGATCCTCGTATTATTCGCAACGCAACTAAAGTCTTTGCGATACGCGACAACGCCTTGATGATCCAGCAAGTAGCTGACAAATATGGCAGTTTTGGAGCCTTTTTAGCGCAATGGCCCGGTGAGGATATTATTGGCTTGTGGGGTTATCTGAAGAAACATGGTTCTCGCCTTGGAGGCAATACAGGAGCTTATGCTCTGCGTATGCTGGGTAAAGATACCTTTATTATCAGTCAGGATTTGGAAGCTTACCTGCGTAATTTTGGTGTAGTCGAGGGTGGCTTAAGCAGCCAAAGAAATCAGAAAGCCATTCAGCAACAGTTTAATCAGTGGCAACAGGAATCGGGTTTAAGTCTGCAGGAAATCAGTAAAGTAGTCGCCTTCAGCTGTGGTGATAATTATGTGGGTATGAAAACCTGAAAGGATCAGATCGCATTGAAGTAGTTAACAATGTGATCTGACCCCTTTTTTAAACTGAGCAAGGGCGGTTACACTAGCCAGAGTTTTCCCTGATGTGAAAAGTTAAAGTGACACTATGTCCAGCACTTGTTATTTGACCCAGCCTGATTTCCCCCCTGAACTGGCAGAACGCCTGCAACAACAATATGGTCTGCACGCTACAGAATCGCCCCAAGGCTGGTATTTATGCTGGACAGGTGAAGCCTTAGTATTGCGTAACACAGAGTTAAATAAACAAGGCGATATACTGGTCGACTTCGCCAGTGGTGCTGCTACGCACAGACGTAAATATGGTGGTGGCAAAAGCGAAGCCATAGCTAAAGCTGTGGGCTTAACCAAAAAACCGGGTTTAACTGTGGTAGATGCAACTGCCGGTTTAGGCCGTGATGCTTTAGTGCTGGCCAGCCTGGGAGCTAAAGTGACTTTAGTTGAACGTCAGCCAGCAGTTGCGGCGTTACTTGCTGATGGTTTACGCCGCGCAGCTCTTGACCCAGAATTAGCACATTGGCTGCCTGAACGTATGCAACTGGTATTTGCTCCGTCGCAACAGGCGTTAACTCAATTGCCAAGTCCGGATGTGGTGTATTTAGACCCAATGTTTCCGGCTCGCGAGAAGTCGGCTTTGGTGAAAAAAGAGATGCAGGCTTTTCATCAGGTGGTAGGTACTGATGACGATGCCGATGCGTTATTTCCACTGGCCTGGCAATTAGCCAGCAAAAGAGTAGTGGTGAAACGCCCGGGTTACGCAGAGTTTTTAGCCGGGCAAAAACCCAGTATGCAAATTGAAGGGAAAAACAACAGATTTGATGTGTATGTTAAAGCTGCTCTGGATTAACTAAATTAACGGTAATAACTGAATTAGCTGGATTAAAAGGGATAAATTTATGATCAAAATTGGCGATACCTTACCCGAAGTCACCTTTGCACGTTTAACCGACAATGGTCCTGTCAACCTGACCACAGCCGAAGTTTTTAAAGGCGAAAAAGTGGTGTTATTTGCAGTGCCTGGTGCTTTTACCCCAACCTGCAGTGCGGCCCATTTACCGGGTTTTGTTGAACATGCGCAGCAGTTTTTTGATAAAGGTGTCGATCGTATTATCTGCACCTCGGTCAATGATGCTTATGTGATGGACGCCTGGGGCAAATCTCATAACGCTACAGACATCGTATTTTTAGCAGACGGTGCCGGCAAGTTTGCCAAAGCTATTGGTTTGGATATGGAAACCGGCGATTTTGGTGGTGTGCGTTCCAAACGCTACGCTATGGTGGTCGAGAATGCCGTAGTGACAGCGCTGAATGTGGACGAGCCTAAACAGTTCGAGGTCAGTAAAGCTGAAGTGATGTTAGAGCTGGTGTAAACCAGCTTTTTCTGCTCTTTCTCTTAATGCAAATATATCACGGCAAATAAAGAGTGCCATTGGCTTTGATCATCGCCAGCCACTGCTCTGACAAAGCCTGAGCTTGTTCAATCTGCTCAGGTGTTAGTTCTGACTGACGACGTTGCACAAAGCCTGAGTATTTGCTTTGCAATTCATTGTCGTCGGTCAATTCCAGAATTAGATGGTTTAACGCATAGGATTTGGCGCGACCATCTGCACCATAGTTTTGTGAGTGGTACATATTTGACAGGGTGATCAGTGCTTTGATACTGCCGTGCTGCGATGCGGACTCCAGTAAAGACAGCTGGAGCTGAATAAAGTCCTCCCGCTTTTGGATATATGCGTCACGTTCCAGCTCTGTCGCACCAGCTAATTGCATAAACTGCTCTGGCGTCACTGTGGCCATCTCCTCTTGCGCTGGCACGTAGCCCGCTTTGGCTGCAGTTTCTAAATAAGCGTAAAATTCAGCGCGTTGCTGTTGGTTTATTCCTTCACAAAACTGATAACGTTCTTTGATTTCAGCTATAGCAACGCCATCGTCTTTATACTGATAGGCCTGTTGCAAACGAGCTTCTAAGTCGGTTTCATCCAGTGGTGCTGTGCTACAAAACCTCAGGTTCATTGCCAGCACATAAGCAGCCAGCAGGTCGCCCTGGCCGGCCTTATTTTTTAGTTCTGTCAGCTGCGTTCGCAAAGGCTGATCCAGTTTCCAGTCTGTTCGTTCAATCACGAGCATCTGTTCAACGGGCTGCGGTGTGGCCAGACCGGAATTTGGTTGTGCGACTACTTCCGATCCCAGGGCTAAAGCAGTCAGGTTGGGGTCTTGAGTTTCAGAGGGTTGCGGAGTTTGATCCTGATTGCTGCTGTTGTTCTTGCCTATAAAAACCAGCCCGCCGCATAGCAGTAGCACTAAGAGCAAAGCTAAAAATTTTCGCATTACATTCCTTGTAAAAGTGCAGGCCAGAACCTTAGTTCGTTACTAATTCCAATGCCGCTTTAATCGAAGGCCAGACTTCATCGGCGCTGGCTTGATCTTCCGCTGTTAAAGTCTGGCCTGATAACACCAGCACCTTGCGACCAACACCCGCAGCTTGTGCTGCCTGCATATCGGCTTTTTTATCACCTAACATCAGGCTTTGGTTTGGATCAATCTGATACTTTTCTATCGCTTGCAACAACATACCAGGGGCGGGTTTACGGCAATCGCAGTCGATTTGATAAGGCGGGATGGCATTCACCGGATGATGAGGGCAAAAAAACACATCGGTCAGAGTAACGCCATGCGCTTCAAACTGAGCTTTCATCCAGTCGGTTAAGGCATAAAACTGCTGTTCATTGTAATAACCACGGCCTATACCGGATTGGTTAGTCACTACGATCAACAGGTAACCCTGTTGTTGTAAATGGCGGCACGCATCAAACACACCGTCGATAAACTCGAACTGTGAAGGCTCACTGACATAACCGTGATCGATATTAATCACACCATCACGGTCTAAAAAGGCGGCTTTGCGTTTTTGATCAAGTGGCTGGCTCATAACTGCTGCTCTGCCACCACTTTATCAAACATAGCGGTCACGGCCTCTACAGCTATTTTCTGCATAATATCGCTGCCTTTCACCCGGGTGCCCCATTTTAATTCAGCTGCCGTTTTGCCCTGCTGCTCCAGTAAAGATTGGTGATAAACCTCCACCACATACTGACGGAATAAATAAGGCCCGGTGCGCTCCGGATTACTGTGGCCATACAAACCAATGACAGGAGTGCCCACCGCCACCGCCATATGCGCAGGGCCAGTGTCGGGCGCTAAGACTAAACTGGCGTGTTTTAACAACGCCAGCAGCTGTTTTAAATTGGTTTTACCGGTGAGATCAGTAATAGGTTGCTGAGCCGATGCCAGAATAGCCTGGCTTAAATTGCGTTCCAGCTCTGTTGGGCCACCAGATAACACCACTGCAAAGCCTTTGGTATGCGCATAATCAGCCAGCACTGCATAACGTTCTGGTAGCCAGTTACGTTCGGCTTTAGAGGCGGCAGGGCTGATAATTAACACCCGAGAGTTGCCAGTGGCGGCTAACTGCTGTTTAGCCCATAACTCGTCGGCTGCAGGAATAGGCAGTTGCCATGTTGGAGTTGTGCCAAGCTGTTGTTCTGTTACCCCAATAGCTTTGGCAAACTGGCGAAAACCGTCCAGCACATGGCTGCGCGGCGCTGGCTCTATGCGGTGACGCATAAAAAGCGCATGTAACTCTTTGGCGGTGTGCCAGTCAAACCCAATTTTTTTGCGCGCCTTAATACACAAAGAGGCGAGGTTAGCGCGAAAAGCCACCTGCATATGCAGCATCACGTCAAAATAGTCGTGTTTTAAATCCTGCTTTAGCTGGCTATAAGCAGCTTTGCCCAGCTTTTTATCAAAAACCACAAAACGTACACCGGGCAAACCTTCCAGCAAACGCGCTTCGATTTTGCCGATGATCCAGGTAATTTGCGCCTGCGGGTGTTGGCGCTGAATAGATTGCACTACAGAGACTGCATTGCAGACATCGCCAATAGCGGATAAACGCAGAATACAAATAGAGGTTATGGGCTGCGACAACTCAGTTATTTCCCTGCAAGTCCTGGATTTTCCGTATTACTTTGCTGGTGGAGCGGCCATCGACAAAAGTCAGCACCTGCACTTCACCACCATGAGCTATCACCACATCAGCCCCTACTATGGTGTCAATACTGTAGTCGCCGCCTTTGACTAAGACGTCAGGCAATATGGTGCTGATTAATTTGAGCGGCGTATCGTTTTCAGCTGCATCATCACCAAAAGGCACCACCCAGTCGACACTGGCGAGGCTTGCCAGCACTGTAGCGCGGTCTTCCAACGTATTGATAGGGCGCTGTTCGCCTTTTAAGCGACGTACTGAAGCATCTGAATTCAGGCCCACCACTAAACGGTCACCCAAGGCTTTGGCCTGAGCCAAATAACGTACATGACCGGCGTGTAAAATATCAAAGCAGCCATTGGTGAAGACAATACGTTCGCCATTTTGGCGGGCAAACTGAATATGCTGCAGTACTTTGTCAAAAGGTGTCTGGTAAAAATCACCCTGACGGAATAAATCTTTATTCAGCTTAGCAGCCAGCTCTTCAGGAGAAACAGTGGCAGCGCCTACTTTGCCTACCACTATGCCAGCCGCCAAATTAGCGAGCTGAGTGGCATCATGTAAGGGCATACCTGCGCTTAACATCACCGCTAAAGTGGCGATTACTGTATCACCAGCACCAGTCACATCGCTGACTTCCAGCACCTGAGCCGGGAAGTGGAAATGTTCAGTGGCGGTAATAAGGCTCATGCCTTGTTCGCTGCGAGTTAATAAAATCGAGGCTAAACCTGCTTTTTGCATCAGCTCACGGGCTGAGCTGAGCATTTCATCCACAGAGCCAGCTTTGCCGCCTGCAGTTTTAAATTCACCTAAATTGGGTGTGATCACATCAGCACCGGCGTACACCGACAAATCTGCTTGTTTGGGGTCAACCAATACAGTTTTGCCTGCCGCTTTGGCCAGCTTGATCATTTTAGAAATCTGCTGCAACGAGCCTTTGTTGTAATCACTAAATAGGATCACATCGTAGTTTTGGTACACTGCGGCAAAACGCTCTGCCAAGAGTTCAGCATCCTGGCTGCTGAACATTTCTTCCTGATCCAGCCGCACTATTTGCTGTTGGCGTGATACCACCCGCATTTTTGCAATAGTGGGTTTGTGACTTTGGCTCAAAAGCTCAGAGTGAATTTGCTCACCGGCCAGCAATTGTTGCAACGACTCACCAGCGTTGTCGTTACCAATAATACCTAATAAGCCTACTTTACCGTCCAGATGGGCGATATTGCGTGCCACGTTGGCAGCGCCACCGGCTTTGTCTTCTATTTTGCTGATTTTCACCACAGGCACAGGGGCTTCAGGCGATATACGCTGCGAGTCGCCATTAAAATAGCGGTCCAGCATTACATCACCCACCACCAGCACAGAAGCAGAAGACAAATTTTGCAGCAGGCTCAGGTTAATCATTAGTTGTTTCCTACGATAGCCATGTCTAAAGCTTCACAGAGCCAGTGGCCAATAAACATATGCACTTCCTGAATACGGGCCGTTTCGTCGTTTTTGACAATAATTGGCAGCCTGGCTATGTCTTTCACTAAACCACCATCACGGCCCGTCAGGGCTACAGTAAAAGCGCCTAAGTCATTGGCGGCTTTTAAAGCTAAATTGATATTTGGGCTTTTGCCCGACGTTGTCAGGCCAATTACCACGTCTTGTGGCCGCACTAAACCTAATACCTGACGCTCAAACACGCTGTCAAAATGGTAGTCGTTGGCGTGGGCTGTCAAAATAGAAGTGTCTGTGGTTAAGGCGATAGAAGCCAGTGGGCCACGTTCTGCTTTGTAACGCACCATAAACTCAGCTGCTAAATGCTGGCTGTCGGCCGCGCTGCCGCCATTACCCATCCATACTACTTTGCCGCCTTGTTTTAAGCAGTTCTGTACTGCTTCTAACAGCTGCATGGCTTGCTCATGATAGGCTTCCACTGTGGCAAAGGCGTCACGGTGACGTTGTAAACTATCTAAAAAGCTGCTTTTTAAACTGGATTTTACATCTGACATAGGAGGCTCGGTTTAGCTCAATCAATAAGGCATTTTAACGGATCTTAGTTATTGCAAAAGAACTTTTTATCCATGCGCTCTGTCTTCAGGGCTACTGCGGGGAAAAAAAGCTCTGTCTTTAGAAGGCGTTCAGGTAAAATCGTTGCATAGAAGCAGAATAAAGTGGAAGAAAAACATGGGACAGTTTGCAGGATACCCAATCTGGTTAATTAATCTGGACTCCAACCCTGAGCGTTATGAGTCAGCCAAAAAGCAGCTGCACAAGCTGGGTTTGGATGCTGAGCGCTTCAGCGCTATTTATGGCAAAAACCTGAGCCAGGCTGAAGTGGCAGCTTGTTATGATCCTGCACTTAATCAGAAAAAATTCCGCCGTCCTTTGTCGCCTGGCGAAATTGGCTGTTATCTCAGTCACCGCACTTTGTGGCAGCGTATGGTCGATGAAAATATCGCCATGGCCTTTATTCTGGAAGACGATATAGATTTAGAACCTGAATTTCTGACAGTGCTGGAAAAAATCACCCAATTAAAACACTGGGATATGATCAAATTAGCCGATGACAGAGCAGGTACTGGCGAGCAGAAAAAAGACCTGGGAGATGGTTATAGCCTGGTAAATTTTGCCAAAGTGCCGAACTGCACCACAGGTTATGCCTTAACGCTGCAAGGTGCTAAAAAGCTATTGAGTCGGCCGAAGTTTTTCCGTCCTGTGGATGTGGATCTGCAGTTTTACCCTGAGCTAAACCTGACTGTGTATTCCATGTTGCCTTACCGTTTATGGTCGGCCAGCCGTTTTGAAAGCGAAATCGATAAAATGAGTGGCGGTACCCGTAAAGGCGGTACTTCCTTTTGGCGTAACCTGAAATACCGCTTCCAACTGAAATCTATCCGCAGCAATCATCTGTCGGGTGATCTGTCGCAGGTGCAATTTACTCCAACTAAGCAGGACGAGGTTTAAGCATGCGCAGCCGTAAAATTTCCTGTTTTGTGATTTCCTGCAATGAAGAAGACCGCATTGAGGCTTGTTTACAGTCACTTGCTGGCTGGGTTGATCAACTGATAGTGGTCGATTCTGGCAGTAAAGACAGAACAGTAGAAATCGCCGAAAAGTACGCCGACAAAGTGTATCAAACCGACTGGCCTGGTTTTGGCCCACAGCGTAACCGCGCTTTAGCCTGGTGTGAACACGACTGGGTATTGAGCATAGACGCCGACGAAGTGTTAACGCCTGAACTGAAAGTGGAAATTGATCAGGTATTGGCTGAACCTGATTTAGACGCCAATTTTATCAAAATGCCTTGGCACACCTATTTTTTGGCAAGTTGCTGAAACATGGTCGTTATTCCACACCGCAAGGTAAATTGTTTTTAAAAACAGGTGCCAGTTTTAAAGACCGTCAGGTGCACGAAACCCTGTTGTTGCCGTATGAAAAAGTGCGGGTACTGAAGTCAGCCATTATTCACCACAGCTGGCGCAGTTATCAGCATTGCCAGGAAAAGCACATAAAATACGCCTGTTTAGGCGCTGAAGATAAATTTGCACGTGGTAAAAAAGCCAGTTTAGGTTTTGCCATTTTGCGTTTTTTCACCGACTTTATTCAGCAGTATGTGCTGCGTTTGGGTTTCCTCGACGGCTGGCGTGGTTTGCTGATGGCCATAGTGCTGGGCCAGTATGCTTTTCATAAATATGCCGCTTTAGCCACTATGGTGGCTGATGCAAAAGCCAAAGCAAAAAGCTAAATGCAAGCCAGCTTTTTCCTGTTAAGACTGTTGTACAGCGCCCTGATTCTGGCGCTGACGCCGCTGCTCCTGCTGTATTTATTGCTGCGCTCACGCAAAGACCCGGCTTATCGCCAGCGTTTTGCTGAACGTTTTGCTTTAAAGCTGCCAGTAGCGTCAGCCAAAGACGGCGTAGTGCTGCATACAGTCTCAGTAGGGGAATTTAATGCAGCTAAACCTTTGATTAAACAGCTTTTACTGCAATACCCTAATCTGCCTTTTACTATTACCTGCACCACACCTACAGCTTCTGCCGCTATTCAAAAATTACAGGCTGAACAGCAACAGCTGGGCAGAAAAATTGAACATTGTTACCTGCCTTTTGATTACCCAATGCTGATGCGGCGCTGGCTAAAGTGGATGCAGCCGCAGTTGTTGCTGATTTTAGAAACTGAGCTCTGGCCTAATCTGCTGGCGAATTGCAAAGCGCTGTCTATTCCAACTTTGGTGGTGAATGCCCGTTTATCGGCGCGTTCAGCCAAAGGCTACCGGCGTTTTAGCGCTTTAACTCAGCCTATGCTGCAGAACATCAGCCAAATCCTGACTCAGGATAAAGCCAGTGCCCGCCGCTTTTTGGCTCTGGGCGCCAAAGATGTGCAAGTGCGGGTAATTTAAAATTTGAACTGGATGTGCCAAAAAGCAGCACTCAACTGGCACAGAGCTTACAACCTTTGCTGCAGGGCCGTATCGTTTGGGTGGCTGGCAGTACGCATGCCGGTGAAGATGAGCTACTGCTCCAGGCTTATCAGCAGTTAAAGGTGCAGTTCCCACAATTGTTGTTGGTGCTGGTGCCACGGCATCCTGAGCGTTTTGATCTGGTTGCCCAGTTGCTACAACAGCAGCAATTGAAATTTGTCCGCCGCAGTGTGAATGGTTTACCAGATGCCAGTACAGAAGTCTGGCTTGGCGATTCAATGGGCGAGTTATTAAGCTGGTACCAACTGGCCGACTTTGTTTTTATTGGCGGCAGCCTGATTGAACGGGGTGGCCATAATCCGCTGGAAGCTATGGCCTTTAGTAAGGCTGTGTTATCCGGCCCACACGTGTTTAATTTTCAGCTGGTGTTTCAGTTATTGCAGCAACAGCAGGCTTATTTTCCGGTCGCTACAGTCTCTGATTTGGTCAGCACTGTCACCCAACTTATCCAGCAACCAGAACTGGCGATTCAGACTGGTGAAAAGGGTTTAAAACTCTATCTACAGCAACAAGGTGCAGTGGCTCGAATGATGGAGCAGGTCAATCATTTATTGCCTATGGCTGAAATTAAAAAATTAAGCACAAACAGTGCTTTAGCCTGGTTTGACCCGCACTTTTATCCGAACTTTGAGATGGCGTATTTCCACAGCGAATTCTGGCAGCAGCAGGGCTTAGTCTCAGGTCAGTCGAAAGGCCGTAATACAGTCTGGTTTATCCGGCAGCAAAACGGTAAAGAGGCTGTACTGCGGCATTATTACCGTGGTGGTTTAGTCGGCAAACTGAATAAAGATAAGTTCTGGCCAGAGCCAGCAGCTCAAAGCCGGGCTATGGCGGAATTTAGTTTGCTGTGGCAAATGCGCTTATGGACTTTGCCTGTGCCACGGCCTTGCGCTGCTTTGTATCAAAAGCATGCCTTTGGCTACAGCGCCGATATTCTGATTGAACGTATCCCTGACACCACAGACTTGGCTCATCTGCTGCAACAACGGCCTTTAACTGATACCGAATGGCGGCAACTGGGGGCTGTGATTGCCAGCTTTCACCAGCATCAGGTGTATCACTCCGATTTAAACTGCCACAATATTTTGCTGGATAAGCAGGGCCAGTTTTGGCTGATCGACTTTGATAAATGCGCTATTCGCCTGGCAGCCGACTATCCTGATCAAAGCTGGAAAGCACAGAATCTACAGCGTTTATTACGCTCGTTAAACAAAGAACAACAACAGCTGCCAGTCTTCCATTGGCAAAATGACCAATTCGCCGCGCTGCAGCTGGGTTATCAGCAAGCGGGCTGCCAGTCACAACAGATAAGCTAAAACAGACAGAGTACAAACTAATGCAGCAGTGGGACGTAATAGTAATAGGCGCAGGCGCCGCAGGTTTATTTAGCGCTATTGAGGCGGCTAAAAGAGGCCGTAAAACCCTGGTGCTGGATAACGGTAAACGTATAGGCCGCAAAATTCTGATGTCTGGTGGCGGCCGCTGTAACTTCACTAACATCTATGCCAGCCCGGCCAATTATTTATCGCAAAACCCGCATTTTTGTAAATCGGCGTTAAGCCGTTATACCCAATGGGATTTTATTGCTTTGGTGCAGCAATACGGTATTGCCTATCACGAAAAAACTTTAGGCCAACTGTTTTGTGACGACAGCGCCAAAGACATAGTCGATATGCTGCAGCAAGAATGTGACAAAGCTGGTGTATCCATCGCACTGCAACAGGATATTCAAAACGTTAGTTTTGCTGATGGCCTTTATACAGTGACTACGCCACAACTTAACCGCAGCTGTCAGAGTTTAGTGGTGGCTTGTGGCGGTTTAAGCCTGCCAAATTTAGGCGCTACAGCTTATGGTTTTCAACTGGCTGAACAGTTTGGCTTAAATGTATTACCAGTGCGCGCGGCTTTAGTGCCACTCACCTGGCAACCCGCCGATAAAGCGGTCTTTGAAGAAATCAGCGGTGTGTCTTTGCCTGTGACGGCGCAAGCGAATGACGTGGTATTTCCGGAAGATATGCTATTTACTCACAGGGGCTTAAGTGGACCTGCCATTTTACAAATTTCCAGCTTTTGGCAACCGGGCGATGAGCTGATTGTTAACTTATCACCGCAACAGGATTTAAATCAATTCCTGTTGGAGCAACAGCAAAAACACCCGGATCAGGAGCTTAAAACTATACTGTCGCGTTTGCTGCCTAAACGTTTAGTCGAAAAATTGCTGGAGCTGAATGTATTTCAGAATCAGGCGATTAAAGCGCTACAAGGCAAGGCCATCCAGCGTTTAGTCGACAGCCTGACCCATTATGTATTCAAACCCAACGGCACCGAAGGCTACCGCACCGCCGAAGTGACTTTAGGTGGAGTCGACACCAACGAACTCTCGTCCAAAACCATGGAAGCTAAAAAGCAACCCGGCCTGTATTTTGTCGGTGAAGTAGTAGACGTTACGGGCTGGTTAGGAGGCTACAATTTTCAATGGGCCTGGGCTTCGGGTTGGGTAGCGGGGCAGTATTGTTAAATGATTTGTTGCTGCAATCATTACATAGTGGATTAAACTCGTTTGAAATAATAAAGTCTGTACACTAAACAGAAGATTTTATACTTTCATTTGAAGCTGAGTGTCAGTCTCTGACGGAGATAATTTATGCTGAAGTACCCTGTTACTATTGAAGGCCTGAAAGGGGTCGGCAAAGTAGAACTAGATCTGCAACAAGACCAGCAGGTTTATGTGCTTATTGGCATAAATGGTGTGGGCAAAACTAAGATATTGGAAGCGCTGTTTCAAATGCTATATTATAGTAACCAAGCTGTTAAGCAGCTTTCGGTCACTGAGCGTTATATTCCACCTGAGTACTGGGTTTTCCAGTATATATTAAGCGCTGATAGTCAATATATTTCTGGCGCAATGGGCACTAATAACAAAGTAAATACCCATCTGTTGCCTGTTGTTTTACTCGCTTCACAGAATCGTGGTTTCATTGAGCACACTGTTACCAGACCAATGAGCATAGGGACTTTTGAGCAGCGTCGTTCCAATTATCTGAAAAAACAAGTCACAGATATAAAAAATCACTTCACCAGCTTAAATATGAATATCGGTATTGAGGACTGGTTTGTCACTATAGCTCAGTCTTCCCACCCTTATTTAAAGCAGGAAGATAATCGGAATATCGAAATTAAAGTACTGCTGGAACTGCTGCATAAAATTGATAGCCGAATAGACCCGGAGTACCTGCAAATTAGTGGTGATAACAGAGTCTTTCTCAAAATTGACCAGCATCCGAGAGAGTTGTCCCATTTAAGTACTGGTTTCGCATCTATTCTGAAAATGCTGCAGGCAATTATTTCTGGTTATGGCTGTTTCACCAATGAAACCCGTTTGCCACAAGTGAAAGGCATAGTACTGATTGATGAAATAGAAAGCCATTTGCATTTGTCATGGCAAGCGAAAATTATTCCGCTACTAAAGCAGTTATTTCCCAATACGACTTTTTATGTCACGACGCATTCTCCTATTGTGTTATCCCAGCTAAGTGCCGGGGAAGCTTACCGACTGCAGCGAGAAGACGACGGGGTGGTAAGAACTAAGTCTATTGTTTCGCCAGCGACAGCATCTCTGATTGATGTTCTAAAAGATGCCTTTGATATTGATATCAACCGTATAAAGCTGGATGGCAGTTCGCCTGAGTCTCAGAACGACGCCAAACAGCAGCTACTGAAGCTGATTAAAGGTAAAGGAAGCGAATAAGCATGAGTAATGTACTGCTGGACGCTAATTTACTTATTGCTGCATTGGATCAAAACGGTACAACCTCAGAGTTATTACGTCAGAGTGCTACTGCTAAGTTGACTACCTATCTGGAAAATCCAGATATCAGGCTTGTTATTACCCCTCTTATCCGATATGAGGTTTTACGTGGGCTAAGCTGGCAGGATGCAGAAGGTTATAACAATTTGAAGCAAGTACTGGATGGGTTTACAGAGATTGATATAAATCGCAACGTATCTGAACTGGCAGCAAATTTATTTCGATTTGATCGTACTACGAATGCAGGTGCTCAGCGTAATGTAGAAAAACGTAAGTTTGATGTTTTCCATTTAGCCTGTGCCAAAATCCATGGACTTGATTTAGCTTCACAAGATACGGATATAGCGTCCTTGCAAAGCTTATTCGACAGTTATCAACAAGCTGGCGGTCTTGCTTGATTTGAACATTTAGCAAGTATTCCCACCTTTTGCCCCTACTTGTGTTGGCACAACTTTTTGTTCATCCGGTAAATTCCGACCCACAGATCGGACCAATAGCTGTTTGACCTTGTCTTCGTTTCAGGGCAGTGTAAAGGCAAGATAATTCAGCAGGAGGACGTAAGGATGTTCAAATTAAAGTTAGGATTAGCAGCCGGATTGGCTGTTACTTGCCTGAGCACAGCAGCTGCAGAGCCTGTTCAGCCGTCGCAAATTATGACGCAGGCAGAAGCCAAAGCTGAGAAGGGGGATGGTTATGTGTTTTATAGCTACTTTACCAAACCTACTTTTGGTACTCAGGACGCGCTGACTGGTGTGGCTGTGATTGAGCCAGGCCATGAAATTCACCCGCCTCATATTCATGCCGAAGAAGAGTATCTGATGGTAGTGGAAGGCGAGGGCGTCTGGTCGCTGAAAGACAAAGATATTCCTGCTAAAGCGGGCGATATTTTATATGCAGCGCCCTGGGATTCGCACGGTATCCGCAATACAGGCAAAGTACCGCTGAAGTTTGTGGTGATGAAATGGCATAGTAAAGGTATGCCAGTGCCTGTTGATCCAGCTGCAAAGGCAAAGCCTTAAACAGCTGTTGCTCAGGATGTGTTGCATCTTAGTGGCTGATGTTACCAAACAGCAGAGACTGATGAGCCATGGCACCAGCCAGCGAACCGTCTCCTATCGCAATAGCCACAGAACCTGCCATCCGCGCATTATCACCACAGGCAAATACGCCAGGTACAGTCGTTTCTTTGCTGGCGCTGGTTTGAATAAAAGCTCCCCATTGGGCCCTGTTCAAACTGGCAGCCTAGTTGCTGCGCTAATGAGCTGTTGACTGTGGTGGTTGGCTGGGTAAAAAGGCCCGCCATTTGCAGTACTTTGCCATTGTTCAGATGTACATCAGCTTTACCTGAAATGTGCAGTACTTGAGCGGATTCAATGACGACACGCCGGGCGAGCAGTTGGGCTTGTTGCCCTGTATCTGGTTCAAAACACTGATTCGTAAACAAAGTGGTTGGTCCCCAGTCTGGCAGCATCAAGGCATGATGCAAAGCAAGTGGACTTGCTGCTATCACACCAATAGGGCCTTGCTCCAGCTCATAGCCATGACAATAAGGACAATGAAACACAGCTTTACCCCAACGCTCTGTAAGACCTGGTATGGCTGGCAGCTGATCAGTAACGCCAGTGGCCAGTATCAGACGTTGAGCCTGATAGCTGTGGTGCTCTGTGTTGACCTGAAAGCCTGCATCGATTTTGCCGGCACTGATGGCGGAAGCATCCAGCCATTCTAGGTTTGGATAAGCCAAAAACTGAGCTTTAGCTGTGGCTGCAATAGCGGCAGGGCTGTTGCCGTCCTGAGTTAAGAAACCGTGCGAACTATCGGCGAATCTGTTGCGTCGTTGTCCTGCGTCTATCACCAGTACAGAACGGCGGGCCCGCGCTAACTGCAAAGCCGCGGCCATACCGGCATAGCTACCGCCTACTATAATAAAGTCAAAATTCATGCTCTGTTACTCTTCTAAGGATTTAGCCTGATGATGTTGGCGTTTGAGTGCGAAATCAGCCGCTATATCGGCGAGACTGACGTTAGCGAATTTTCGTAGCAGTTGTTGCTCTGCTTCAGCAAAAGCACTATCCAGTGATGCATTGACGGCTTGCTCAATCAGACATTGCGGCGCTTCCTGTCGATAACCCTGAGCAAATAAACGCGGTGCGCCAAGCGCCTGATACACATCCCGCAGGCTAATAGCTGTCAGAGGTTTGGCCATAGTCCAGCCGCCACCATGGCCTTTGACTGAAAGCACTATTCCGGCCTGACGTAAGCCCGCCATCATACGACGGATCACCACAGGATTCGTTTTCAGGTAAAGAGCAAGCTTGTCCGAGGTTAAAGCCTGCTGATGTTCAGCCAAATGCAAAATGACATGCAAAATGGACGAGAGTTTATTATCACTTTTCATGTAACTTACATTATTACATGATGTGATGCGGATCAAGTGTTCATCTGTGAAAGACGCTGAGTTGCAGCAACAAAGCGATAGAAAAGATGGCAAATTGTATTGATGAAAAAAAGCCGGTCAATTAAGACCGGCTTTGACTTGACTCGCTTAACCTTTGGATACAGTGAGCTTATCTACTACATCCACCACATCTTTGGTGTTTTTAGCTTTGGCAATGGCCAGGTCTTTTTCCGCGTCGGAATCCACCACACCGCTGAGCGTCACGACACTGTTCGCAACATCGACATCAATGCTGGTGCCACTGGTTTCAGGCTCAAACAGCAAACTGGTTTTTACCACAGTCGCTATTTTGGCGTCTTTTAAGGCACTGACAGCTTTTGGATCTGCAGTTGTTTGATTGCCTTCTTTCACCATCAGCTTGTTTTCTACTGAGCTGACGCCTTCCAGGCCTTCCACCAGCTCTGCAGCTAAGGCTTTGTCCACATCGCTTTCTACTTCACCAGTTAAGGTGACCACACCGTTTTTCACATGGGTGTCTATCGCAAAAGAATTCAGGTTGCCGTTGAGCAACAAGGTGGTTTCTGCCTTGCCATCTATCCAGGCGTCTTTCGTTGCATCTTTCCAGTCATTGGCCGCCATCGCTGATACCGAAGCCAGAGTTAAAGTCATCATCACTGCTAATGTTGTGCGTTTCATTATGTCGCTCCTTTTGTTAGTGAGACAATGAGTTATTGCCAGTTTGATGCCAGAATTTAAGTTCATGATTTTTAACATATATATTTTAGGGTTCATTTGGTGTTAATTTTTTGTTTGTAAATTTGTCTGGTTGATCGGTAAAAGTTTCACACCCGATCAGCGGGTCTGAACATTGGCCAGCTGATCTGCTGCTATTTGCAGACTAGCGGTAAAATGCAGCAAACTGTTCTGATACGGGCCCAAATCAAAGTTTCTGATCGCAGTTTTTTGCAATTGCAGTTGTTGAACGAGTTGGTGCTGTAAAGTGGATAGCGATATATGGCTGCGTTTGTTGGCATACCAGGCACTAAGTTCATGCAAGGCTGCCATACCCTCGGAAACGGCACAGTCTGAGTTTGGCGCAGGCAATAAATATAAAATTTGCTGGTGTAACTCTGCCAGCGTGGCAAAGTGCCGGCGTAAATTACCTGAGCTTGCTGTTTCTGCCTTGTATTGATAAAAGCGTCTGGCTTTGCTGAATAACAGGCCAAAAGCTGCTAACAGCTCTGTATGCTGGCCCCTTGAGGTTTCATTCAGGAAGCTTTGTGTCATAGGAATGGTACTCCATAGCAAATAAAACTATGCAGATTCATTATCAATTCATGTACCAGAATGTAAGTTTATGATGTATCTATATTTTTGAATTTAATGTCCAGGCAGCTGAGCGCCGATCGGTAAGTTTTACTCAGGATCCCTGTTAAATTTACAGCCAGCAACTCTTAAACTATGGAAAGTATTTATGACCCAGCCTGTATTGTTCCTGCACCTGCAGGACCCGGAATTAACCAGTTTACTCTTGCAGTCGGATATTGTCCGGCGTTTTGTTATTTGTAAAAGCCAGCCGGATGAATGTTGGGTAGAACAACTGCTCAGACAAACTTGTGATTTGGCTTTTATTGAAATTGACAGCACAGAACCAGCTCAGTACGAACTGTTACAGCAGAGCAACAGACTGGCTGAAATTGACTTTATTCTGGTGAGCAAAGGCATACCTGATTTGGCTCTGGATCAATTGATGCGCTCCGGTGCCGGTTATCATTTCCGTCAGCCGCTGGATATGGCATCTGTACTGGATGCCGTGCAGGACTTTTATCAGCAGTTATCTTCAGTGGCGGTAAAACGTAAAGTACAAAGTAGTGATTTAGACCAGTTTGGCTTATTAGTGGGTTCCTCAGCCGCTATGCTAAGACTGTATAAAACAGTGCGTAAAGTGGCGGTGACCGAAGCCAATGTGCTTATTGTTGGTGAAAGTGGTGCAGGCAAAGAACTGGTCGCCAATACGCTACATTTAGCCAGTCACAGGGCTGATCAGCCTTTTGTTGCCATCAATTGTGGTGCTTTAAGTTCAGAGCTTATCGACAGCGAACTTTTTGGTCATATGAAGGGCTCTTTTACTGGAGCCCTTAGGGATCATCAGGGCGTATTTGCTCAGGCGGAACATGGTACTTTATTTTTGGATGAAGTGACTGAAATGCCGCTGGAGCAGCAGGTGAAATTGCTGCGGGTGCTGGAGAGCGGTGAATACAGACCGGTGGGCAGTAACAAAGTGTGTAAGGCGAATGTCCGGGTGATAGCAGCAACAAACCGCGATCCGCTGCAGGCTGTGGCTGACGGTATTTTTCGGGAAGATTTGTATTTCAGGCTATCGCAGTTTCCGGTCAAAGTTCCGGCTTTACGCGAGCGGGAAGGGGATATCACAGGTTTAGCCTATCATTTTCTTGCCTATTGCAACGCTCGTGAACAGCAGCAAAAACAGTTGTCTGATGCGGCTTTGGCAGTGATTAAACAGCATTGTTGGCCTGGTAATGTGCGTGAACTGAAACATGCGGTGGAACGGGCTTTTATTCTGGCAGACAAACTGATAGAACCCGAACATCTGCTGCTGGACGTGGCAACTCCAACTGCTGCGGTAGCTGATATCCCGCTTGATATGCCATTAGATGAACTGGAAAAAACCGCTATTTTTGCAGCTTTAGAGCGAAACGGTGGTAATAAAACCGATACTGCACAGCAGTTAGGCATCAGTGTAAAAACGCTGTACAACAAGCTGGATAAATATCAGCAGGAAAGTTGAAAACTGCTGTAGTCCCTCGTAGAGGAAAAGGGGCGGTTAAACCGCCCCTTTTGATCAACACTCTTTATCTTCAGCGTCAGTCTTTTCTTTGGCAGCTTCGCACAACTCTTTGGCTTTCTCTGCAGTTTTATCTGCAGCGTCTTCCATCGCATCAGCAGTTTTGTCGGCTGCCTCTTCCAGCTTCTCGCCAGCTTGTTCAGCTTTTTCTTCAACCTGAACTTTCAGCGCTTCCATTTTGTCTTCTGCTTTTTCAGTATCGCTTTCGCTACAAGCTGCAATAGAGGTTGCTAACATCACAGCCAACGCTACTTTAAACAATGAGTTTTGAGTTTTCATTCCATGCTCCTTTAGCCCTTTGGGGCTGATTACAATTTAGGGGTTTTGCCACGCAATGCATTCGCGACTAGTGAAATAACCAGCAAGACCACAAAAATCATAAAAATAATTTTTGCTATTCCTGCTGCAGCGCCTGCAATGCCACCAAAACCCAATATACCGGCCACTATGGCCACAATAAAAAAGGTTAAAGCCCAGCCTAACATAGTTACTCCCCGGTGCGTCAGCACCCAGTTAAAAGTGCTTTTGCACTAGTTGAAGGTACTTTGTACGTTAAGCCAGCATCATGCCAATATCAGGTTTTACACTTTAAGTTACTGTTATCGCTTATTTTATACAGGATTTATGAACGCAAGCTGTCTTAGCTCAGTGTTTAGCTCATGGTAAAATTTACAGGCGTGGCAGTAACAGTTGCAGGGTAGCGTTGAAGCCTGAAGCTACTGCAACTCAATTCGTGGCATAATCCCCACTGTATAAAAGCATGATCATGAGTAAGCGATGGCAAAAAAACTAAGTGTGGTGCAACTAAAACAACAAGCCAATGTGCTGAAATCACTGGAAGTTGTGGAGCAGGCTGCTGCACCGCTTTATCCGGATTTTGTCGGCTGTTGGTTCAGTATGGAGTTTGAAACTTTCCTGCGTCGTTGCTGGTGCGTTGTCAGTTCAACTCCGAAGCTGCTCTGGCCGCAGCACAGCAGCAAAAGTTGGACCTGTATTTTCAGAAACAGATCCATAAACAATTGTTTAAATGTGGCATTTTAATCAAAGACATCAAAAAGCATGTGGTGTTAACCACTTCGTCTGCGGAGGATTAACAGCACTGAGCATAGGCAGTGCTGTTGTCTAAGCTAACGTAAATCCGTAGTTAATGAGGGGCTACCAAAACCTTCTAAGCTGGCTCCGGATTTTTCAAAATAAGCCTGCCAGAAATTTTGCAGGCTTTGCATCGTCTTCCCTGATCTGTAACCATGTTTGACGTCATTCGGCACTAAACCTGCTGCATGCACATAAACCCGTACGCCAGTAAATTCGGCTTGCAGCTGGTTTTTCTCTACTTTAGCCAGTTCTTGTTCCGGGTTAATGGTTTTGATCTGATTGTTCTGGTAAAAGCTACTGAAATCTGAGTTTTCCAGCATATCTGAGACTAAAAACAACACTTTGTCCTGAGCTTGTGAGTTTTTCCAATCCTGACCTATTTGCTTGAGACTGAAGAATATCTCGCTTTTAGCAATTTTTTTATCTTCACTGCCAAAGCTGTTGGCCAGACCTTTGGCTATCACGGTCTGAAAGTACTTCTGTTGCGCAGTGATGCATTTATCCAGTTGACGCAGGCTATTTTGCCCAGTGCTGTCACGTTGCTCCTGAGATAACTGGGATTCGAGCTTACCTGCAAAAACCAGTGCCATATGGCTGTCGGGTAAATAGGCAGAAAAGCGATAGAGCTTCACCGCATCTCCCGGCTTTACAAAGCGGATCAGATGGCTCAATGCTTCTTTTTTTAAGCTGACCGGCAACTGGGTCGTTTCGTCGATCACCATAACCAGCTCACGACCTGAGGATTCTGGTTTTTCAGAAATCCCTAGTTTGTCGTAACAGCTTTTGATGTCGTTACGTTCTGCTGCCCATAATGGCTGGGAGCATAAAGCTCCCAGCAACAGGACTAATCCTGTTTTGGTCATACCGATGTCCTTGATTTACTTTTGATGATTGCCAGGCGTTGTTGTTTTTTCAGCCAGGCTAAATCCAGTTCAAAGTCTTCTGCCAGGACGGCCAAATCTTCTTCACTCAGTTTGGTCAAGTCGACATCGGCCAGTTCAGCAGGCAGACTTTGCTCTGCCGTCTGAGCTGCCACCTGAACTGGTGCTGCGGCTGGTGTTGCCACTTCAACAGGCGCAGGTTCTGTCTGAACAGAGGCTACTACAGGAGTTGCAGCCACGACCTGCGAGACGACTACACTGGACTGAGTCACAATAGGTGTGGTGGCCTGTACTTGTTTTTTCACGGCCTGATTGGCCAGATAGTGATGGAAAGTACGTTGAGTACTGCCGACCTGAAGCGCTTCCTGTTCGTCAGATGAAATAACAGCACGACGGCTCATTTTTTCACGCAGCCGCTGCAGATAAGCTTCTGCCTGAGAAGCAATCAGATCTTTCTTCAGTTCCAGCCAATCATTTAATTCTTCTGCGCTGTTAAAGTTCTTGGTGTAGTTGCGTGCTTTGACAGACTCTTTACCGGCGTAGCTAAACGCAAAACCAAAGTAGATACCCACCACCTGAATCATTACAAAGATGACGGACAGAATGACAAAGGTCACACGACTGGCACTTGAACGTGCTGAGGTGGCTTCATCTTCCGCTTTTTTAGTGGCTGTTTCATTCACCTGAGCTAATTCGGCTGGTAAGGCGATGTCGTCTTCACTTTCTGCACTTTGCTCCAGCAGAGCCATTGGGTCGTCTGCTGCGGTTTGTTCAAACATGACGGCCTGATTGACCATCTCAGTGTTGTCTGCATCCAGGGTATAACTTCGCACCAGATAGGCGCCCACGGCGAGGAAACAAATGTAAACCAAAGTAATAACAGTGGCGGTGTAGGTCGGAGTCACAGAGGCGTTGGCCGGAACCCGGTTTAACACTTGTTGAAATTTCAGGCTGTTATTGTCGTTGTAGGTTTTATCTATGCTGATGTCTTTTTCCGGCATCAGATTTAGTTTTTTCTGTTTCCCTTCAATTTCCCACCAACCACGGATTTTCTTTAGCAGGCTGTTTTTATGCCACTCTTTACCTGTCAATTCGGTCAGGAATACTGCGGCAATGGACAGTAAAAAGGCAACAAACCAGGCCAGCATAGTTTGTTCATTGCTGGACGCGTTTTTCGCCATAAATGGCGCTAAGACGTAAGCAAAACCTACGGCCTCCAACAAAATTAAGCCGATGATCAAAGCCCACAAAAACGGGCCTTTTTCCGAACGGCCACTCTCTTCCACTTTATTCAGATAGTCATCGCACTTTTCATAATAATCAGGGCTTTGGCTGAAGTCTTTGTAGTGCTCGTAAAAGTCAGAACAGACTCGTTTTTCAATCGGATACCAGCCGTCGCCACCTAATTTGTGATCAGAACGGCCAGCCCTGGCTAAACGACCAATCAATGGAAATGACCAGCCGGTGCGCATCACGAAAAATTTTACTTCTGACCACCAGACTTTCAGGGCCAACACAAACAACATAAAAGACACAAAGACTGTGATTAGCTGCCAATAAGCAGCCAGAAATAACTTCAACTCATCCATTTTAATTTTCCCGGTTTAAATATCTGTATTACGTGGTCTGTAGTCGGCGACGTAGGTTTGCTGTTGTTTCGGATAATACAAAGTGCCATCCACAGCCTTGCTACCGCCATAAGGTAGCAGCAAATCCAGGCACTGGATTGGAGCTTTGCTGTCAGCGATAAAAATACGCATCAACATATTCTTCTGGCCCGGGTATACGGTGGCATGTCCCTGATACTGCCCCGTGATTTCGGAATTCTTTTTACTGTAGTTTTGGGTGAACGCAACCATCGGCTGCGCAGCCACTTCGTTACTTTCGGCCAGTACGGCGACGGGGTTGATATACACCACATGGCCATTGACTTTGGCAGCCCATACTTTGCCATTCATGCCGGGCATAAACTCTGTCGTTTTGTATTGTGCCAAGGCTTTACCAGCTAAGTTCTTCACTTCGCCAATCACTGGCTTACTATCGTTAGAACAAGAGCGGATGGGGGCGTCATTGGCGACAGCTGAGCTGAATAAACCTGTGCCACCCTGATAATTTGGAGTAAATCTGGACGCCAGTTCCCAGTTATCTTTAGCTGCGGGTTTGCCACCAAAATCTATACCTTTGGTTGAGGATGCGCGCTCGCCAGATTTTCTGGTTTTGCTCTCCGCTTTGGTACTGTTGGTGGATGCACTTCGTTGACTTTGCGAGCTGTACGGTACCTGATTCAGGTGAGCCTTCGATTGCTGAATATAACGCGGGTTATGTTGTTCAGATGCGATACGCTTTTGCAGCATTTCTTCATCTTTTAATTCGACCAGCTCCACACGACGATTCATGTCGCGGCCTGCCTGAGTGCTATTGTCGGCCACCGGGCGACCTTCACCAGCACCCTGGAAATAAAGTTGTTCGGCGTTAAAGCCTTGTTTAGCCAACAGGCTAACCACAGCCTTAGCTCTTTGTTCTGATAAGGTTTGGTTGTATTCGGCGCTGCCGGTATCGTCGGTATGACCAATCACCAGAATAGGCGCTTTTTCTGTGCCTTCGCCTTTACGGGCATTGGCAACTAATGCGGCTAGTTTCTCTAACTGGCGAACACCAGATTCGGTCAGAGTGGCACTGTTGACGCCAAACATAGAGCTGTCTTCAATTTGTGCTACTAAACCTACAGTGTCATTTTGCGGAGCTTGTTGATTGTCTTTTTGGGCTGATTTTTTTGCCCGAACCGGATCTTGAGAAGGTGCCTGATAGACTCGTTCCATCTGGATCTTCATATTTTCTTCGGCCGCAAGACGCTGCAGGTCTTTTTCTCTTTTATCCCACATATGGCCGGCTATACAGCCAGCAACCAAACCGGCTGCTGCGCCTTTAAGCGCACCGTCACGACCGCCGAGTAAAGCACCCGCCAAGCCACCGATCAAAGTACCACCGACGCAACCTATTGCCGTCCGGCCATACTTCTCGCCTGCTTCGTCGACAGTTTTACCGGGGTTCGCGCAGCTACTTAAGGCTAAACAAACAGCAGAAACTAAAATAGAGGTTTTAAAACGCAAGGTGAGCGAGTGTGCATCCATTCTTAATTTTCCTTTTATTTTGTAAGAAAATCATACTCCACTGCTCAAATAGGTCAATAACTTTTCCATTTGAATCATAAAGTTGATGATCCTCACAGATCCTGTTGCTGTCTTTTTTCTTTATGGATTGGTGTTTGACTCTGTAATTACAAATGCCTGCTTTGGCTGTTCCGCGATTTGAGGTAGCATAAACGCCATTTGGTTTTAAAAAATTTGGCGTATGACGGCTGATTTTGTTTTTCCTGTCTCAGCAGAGCAGTTACAACTCTGGTTCCACCCTGCCACCTTTCATAAGGCGCGGGCCTATTTTCTGGCTGGAAAAGTGGTGCAGCTGGATTATGAGAGCGACTTTTCGCAAATCCGCAGCCAGGTTTGGGGCGATGGTTTCAGTCCTTTTAAGCAGCTGATTTCTATCTCTGAGCGGGACGGCCAGGTACAACTGACAGATTCCTGCACTTGTTCTGAAGGCAATAGATGCAAGCATGTGTTGGCTGCTTTATTAAAGCTGAAACATCAGTTGGATCAGTTGCAACAAAAAGCGGTGCAACAGCCGGTGCGGCAACTCAACCAATGGTTTAGTGAAGCCGAGCAGTACAATCCGCCTGCAACTGCACAACATACCGAAGAAACCGTCTTGTATGAACTGCGTCCGAGCAGTTTGGGTTTACAGTTGCTGCCCAAAAGGGTGAAACAAGCTAAAAATGGCAGTTACAGCAAAGGCAAAATTATTGCTCAAAGCGAGCTGGCCGGGCAGGTGAGGCCACTCTGGCTGGCCGAAGATGACTACAGATTATTACAGCAGTTTTTTGCTTTTGACTTACGCCGTCAGGCCTTACTGGAAGATCAGTGGGGTTATCAGCTGCTGCTTAAATTGCTCGATACCGGCCGTTGTGTGCTGGATGAAGAGCGCCGGGAGCTGCTCTGGAGCGAGACCTTGCCTCTACAGCTACGCTGGCTCAGAAGCAAAGCGGGCTGGCAGTTATTGCAGCTGATGCCTAAAGATCGTGAACTGGAACTGGTGTACACAGACCCGCCTTGTTATCTGGATTTAGTCAATAATCAGCTGGGTTTGCTGCAAAGTGATATCACGGGTCGTGAGTTGAAACTGTTAATGCGGATGCCGCCAGTGCCTGCTGCCGTCTTGCAGGACAGCATGAAACGGTTGCAGCAGATTTTCCCCAATCTCAATTTACCTGTACCGGACGACAGTGCAGTGCAAAAAATTGAGAGTAAGCCAGTGCCTGTGTTGCAACTCAAGATGCTGACGCAAAAAAACAAAATCAGCAAAGCTGTGGCCCTGCTCCAGATGGCCTATGGCCCGCATTTATTGCCATTGGATTTACAACAATCCCAAACTCAGTTGCAACTGGACAACCAGATTGTTTTTATCCGCCGTGACCGGGACAGTGAAATCAAAGCGCTGGAAACTTTATCGCAGTATGGCTTACGTTCAGTGCCGGTAGACCAAGCTGGTCTATCTTCAACCTGGACCTATTTTGACTGCGGCGAAGGGCCGGAAAACCCACTGCTGTGGCAGCCATTGTTGCAAGCCATTCCCGAGCTCAAACAACAAGGTTGGCGCATAGAACAGGACAAAGCCTTTAATCAGGCGGTGATCCACGCCAAAGCCTATCTGGAAGTGACAGACAAACACACCGGAGGTTTTGGTTTAGCCATTCAGGTAGAAATTGATGGTCAGCAAATTCCGCTCCTGCCTTTAATCACACAGTGGTTACGCAGTTATGGTTTGCCTGCGGCTGATGAAACCTTGTGGCTGAGTTTACCGCAAGGCAAATTGCCTTTGCCGGTCAGCCTTATTCAACCCTTGATCGACACCATAGTTGAACTTTTAAATCTGAAAAAAGCTCCCAGCGAAATAGAGCTACCCGATTACAAGGCCGCCTTGTTGCCAGGCCCTGGTGCTGAAGAAATTCGTTATCTCAATGCTGGACGTTTGCAACAGTTGGTGACTCAACTGCAACATTTTGATGGCATTGAGGATGTGGCTGCGCCTGCCAGTTTAAAAGCCCAGCTGCGGCCTTATCAGCAGCAGGGATTAAGCTGGCTCTGTTTCCTGCGTCGTTTTGGTTTGGGTGGCATTCTGGCCGACGATATGGGCTTGGGTAAAACTGTACAGACGTTGGCCTTTTTACTGCATCAGCAGGAGGCGGGGCTGCTTAAGCATCCGGCTTTAATTGTTTGCCCTACCAGTTTATTAGGCAACTGGGCACAGGAAGCTGCACGTTTTGCCCCTTCATTAAAAGTGCTGACTTTATACGGCCCTAAACGGCAGGCACTGTTTGACCAACTGGAAAAATACGACTTAATAGTCACCAGTTATCCGCTGCTGGTGCGGGATTTAGCCTATTACCAGACTCATCACTTTAGCCTGATGGCGCTGGATGAAGCTCAGCATATTAAAAATGCCGGTTCGCAGTCGGCGCAAAGTGCTCGCTTAGTGAAAGCTGACTTTAAGCTGGCCTTAACAGGCACGCCTTTGGAAAACCATTTGGGTGAACTCAAAGCCTTATTTGATTTTGTCTTGCCGGGTTTATTAGGCACTGAAGCCCGGTTCCAGCAGGTATTTCGCAAACCCATAGAAAAGTCAGCTGATGCTGAGCGTGCCCATGCATTGCGTCAGCGTATTGCACCTTTTATGTTACGCCGCACTAAAAAGCAGGTGGCGACAGAATTACCTGATAAAACCGAAATTCTACAGCTGCTGGAGATGGAGTCGGATCAGCGCAACTTGTACGAAAGTATCCGTTTAATTATGGAAACCAAAGTGCGGGAATTATTTTTGCGCAAAGGCGTGGCCGCCAGTCAGATGGAGTATCTGGACGCGCTGTTAAAGTTGCGTCAGGCCTGTTGTGACGCACGCTTATTACCCATAGAGCAGGCGCAGCTGGTGCAGAATAATGCCAAGTTGCAGTGGCTGCGCGATACTTTGCCTGAGATGATCGAAGAAGGCCGTAAAGTGCTGATCTTCAGCCAGTTCTCCAGCATGCTGAGCCTGATAGAACAGGAGCTGCAGTATATGGATATCAGCTACAGTAAGCTGACAGGCCAGACTAAAAAACGTCAGGAACAAATAGACGAATTCCAGCAGGGTGACAATTCGGTATTTTTAATCAGCTTAAAAGCGGGTGGCACAGGCTTAAACCTGACCGCAGCTGATACTGTTATTCACTATGACCCATGGTGGAATCCGGCTGCGGAAAATCAGGCGACAGACCGGGCCTATCGTATAGGCCAGGATAAGCAGGTGTTTGTGTATAAGCTGATTATCAGCAAAACTGTAGAAGAAAAAGTGCAGCAGTTACAGCAGTTTAAACAAGGCTTGGCTGACCAGATTTTCAGCTTGGGTCAAAGCCATATCTGGCAAGGCGAAGCGCAGGATCTGCTGGCGTTGTTTAGCGAAGACTAGTCTGCCCTTCGTACTTAACGCCGCAGCTTTGTTGACTGCGCGTTCTCGCCCCAGTCACATAGACAGCTATGCTCCTGGGGTCTCGAACACTTGTCGCCTCGCTGCAACGCTAATTACTTTGGGCTGGTCGACTCTGCACCGGTTAATTAGGGTGAAGGTAATGGGAAAAAAGTTATGAAGATCAACGCTATATTATTTTCCCTGCTGTGTTGTTTCAGCACTGTAGTACTGGCGGCTGAACCTTATGAACGTATCGCGCCTTTGGTTGAAAAAGCGATATCCGACAAGCAGTTACCGGGCGCTGTGGTGCTGGTAGGGCGTGGTGAACAGATCCTGTATCACAAGGCTTTTGGTTTTAAAACCTATTCACCTGCAGCGGCTGTCACTACAACAGACACTGTGTTTGATTTAGCGTCGTTAACTAAGCCCTTAGTGACAACAACCTTAATAATGCAGCTGGTGGAGCAAGGCGAGTTAAGGCTTACCGACCCTGTAGGCAAGTACCTGAAGCAGCTTAACGATGCACAGGTGAAAAACATCACTATTGTGCAATTGCTGACTCATAGCTCAGGTTTAGCCGATGGTTTTGACCGGCGTGAATTCTGGCAGGGCAAAGCGGGTTTAGAGCAGCAACTGGCAAAGCTGAAGTTAAAAACCAGGCCGGATCAGCAGTTTGTTTATTCAGATATAGGTTTTATTTTGTTGGGGCTGGTGGTTGAACAAATCACAAATCAGCCACTGGATTTAGTCGCACAGCAACGCATTTTCCTGCCGTTGCAAATGAAAGACAGTCGTTACTTGCCTTTGGATAAACCTTTGCAAGATGGCGCTTATCTGCAACGTATTGCTCCAACTGAAAACCTGCAGGGGGATACAGATTATCAAAAGCTATTGCCAAACTATGCTCAAACTTATTTGCATGCGGTGGTGCATGACCCAACTGCTCTGCGTTTAAATGGGGTCGCAGGTCATGCCGGAGTTTTTGGCACAGCCAACGATTTAGCCTTGTTTGCCCAAATGTTGTTAAACAGCGGTGAGCATAAAGGCCAAAGCGTATTATCGCCTTTGGCGGTGCAGCGTATGTTAACTCCGCTAGTGATAGCTCATCAGAATAGAGCTTTGGGTTGGGATATGCACACGGACTACTCCGCGCCTAAAGGAGATTTATTACCCGCTGGTTCTTTTGGTCACACGGGGTTTACTGGTACCAGTCTCTGGATCGATCCGGCCAGCCGCACCTATATCGTTTTGTTATCAAATCGTGTGCACCCCAACCGCAATACGTCCATCACAGACCTGCGCGCTAAGCTGGCAAATATAGTGGCAGCAGAGATTAATTAATGCGCCATTTGCTCCCGGTTTTTCTGGATAAAACCACTTACCTGATGCAACTCCAGTGGTCGTTCATACAAATAACCTTGTAAATAGTGTACCCCGGCCTTGGTGAGTTTTTCGGCCTGTTCAGCAGTTTCAACCCCTTCAGCCACCACTTTGTAACCCATATTGGCGGAGATGCTCATCACTGCAGCCACTATCGCCATGCCATTCAAATCCAGCTTATCGATAAAAGACTTATCGATTTTGACAATATTTACATTTAAGTCCTGCATCACCGACAAAGATGAGTAACCAGTGCCGAAATCATCAATAGAGACTTTGATGCCCAGGCTTTGCAGATGTTTGATGGTAAAAAACAGGTTTTCTTTGTCGCCGGAGAAGACGGATTCCGTAATTTCGATATGAAGAAAGCGGGCTTCAATACCGTAATAACGGATCATTTCTTCAATGGTGCTGGCAAAACTCAGATCCTGAAACTGCACTACAGACACGTTAACACAGACAGAAATGGAGCCATAAAGCTCAGTGAGCATTCTGATTTCCAAGCAGGATTTTTGTAATACCCAATACCCAATTTGCCGTATTCGCCCTGTTTGCTCTGCCAGACCAATAAATTCATGTGGCGCGATATTTTCACCGTCCAATTGCCAGCGCAACAGAGCCTCAAAAGCCACGACGGCAGTATCAGATGCTCGAACTATAGGATGAAATACCAGCCGAAACTCTTCGTTTTCCAGGGCTGTATCCAGCCTGTTACGCAGGAAAATCTCTCTTTTCATTCTACTGGCTAAATGATCATCAAAAAACGACCAGCGTTGGCTGATGCTGCTTTTCTGATGGTACATCGCCATATCTGCCAGTTGTATCAACTCTTGTTCGTCTTTACTGTGCTCAGGATAAAGGGCAATGCCAATAGTGGCACTGATACGTATTCTATGTCCTCTGATCTCCATAGTGCCGGAAATATGTTCAACCAGCTGGCAGGATAAGCGCACCAGCACCTCGGTATTATTGCTTGGCACACAGATCAGAAATTCATCGCCGCCCCAGCGGCATAAGGTCATGGCTTCAGTGCAACAGGCTTTAATTCGTTGAGCTGTCAGTATTAATACTTCATCACCAACGCTGTGTCCTATGCTGTCATTTACCCGTTTAAAGCCGTCCAGATCGACAAACAAAATAGAAAAGCCTTTCTTGTGTTGAATAGAACTCTGTTTTATTTCCCGTACATGGGACAAAAATGCAGTTCTGTTGAAGAGTCGGGTTAACACATCCAGATTGGATAAGTCGTAGATCTGCTTGGTTCTGGCCACCACCTGATCTTCCATACTTTCCAATAACAAGTTGTTTTGATGTCTCAGCTCAATAGACTTCAGGGTGAAATCAGCTGATTTCAGCGCTGAAACCACCATGACCAGTGAAAAAAACATCCCCAGTCCACCTAACAAATTCTGATAGTACTCAGGGGATAACAGCAACAAGAGAGAGAAAGGCATCAGTAAAATAATGGAGTAGGCGATGGATGTGGTTTTATCGCCGGACAAAATATTCACGGCCCCACCAGCCATGGCCGAAACAATAATAATGCAGGTGGTTAACTCACTTAAATCAAAGCCAGGATAAAAATACAGACAATAGAAGCACCAAAGCAAAGCTGTAGCGATGGCACCTGCTGAAAATCTGAGTAAATCTTTCTGTTGGCCTTTACCACCTTGCCGTACTTTACGGGTCCAGACTATCGCATCTGCCAGTCTGAACAGCAGTAAGGCATTCATCAGCACCCACCAGAATATTTTTTCAGTACGGTTTGCCTGTTGTAAAAAACCAAAAGCCAAAGTACCGGATGCGATCATTGAAATCAGCATTCCAGCATAACTGTTTGAATATAATAAGTTTATCTTGTCGTGCTGATGCAGTTTCTGCAGTTCATCTTCATTACCCATAAAGCGTCCTGTTTTCTTCATCGGGCGGTTGATACCTGTGCCGGGAAACAGCAGGCAGGCGCTCCAGATCCTTCGTAACTCCGCCAGTTGAGCCCGAAGCTTAATTCAGTATGGCAGCAATTATTCAGGTCGACTGCGCAAAAGTTATAAGTTTTATTAGCGAAACTTTTTTTCCTGATAGTGCTGAAAAATAATTTGAGTAATCACTTTAAACACCTGACGACAGCTGTACTCTGTAGTGAAGCAGAGTACAAGATGCGCGACTGTGTGGCTTTGACTAATTGTTAACAAAAATACAGATGTACATTCAAACAGAAGCAATAGAATTCATACTGCACATCATTGGTTTTACGACGAATACAGTATTGCATTGCCATTAAGCTGTTCTATCTTGTACTGGGATTTGTAACTTGGCATCACGGAAATGATGCAAATAAAACAATAAATTCACAAAGACAAGAACAAGGACAAACGAATGAAACTACTGAAAATTGCTGCTGCCGGTTTGGCGCTGCTGAGCTTACCTCTTTCTGCTGCGTTAAATGGTCATACTGTGGTGCTGGTGCATGGTTTTCAGCCTGCGAATTTAGCTGACCGACCAACAGGGGCTGATGTCACCAGCAATGGCGCTGACTATTGGGCTGGATTTTGGTTAAGCCGCGCTGACGCGCGTATCGACTGGCCTTCGCAAGAACGTATAACAGGTAAAATTGCCACTGATTATGTCTGGCCTAAATTACAACAGTTGTCGCGCTCTGGCTCCTGTAACAATGGTTGTATTTTTGTCAGCCACTCCACTGGCGATTTAGTTACCCGTTATATCATCGACAATCAAGCTTTGTGGCTTAAAAACGCCGGTTTACAACCGCTGAATATCATTGCCAGTTTTGACTTCGCTGGCGCTGGTGGCGGAGTGGAGTTGGCTGATTTAGCCGTCAATGTAGCAGGAGGAGGAAGTTGGACAGATGCGGCTTTACGCGCAGCTTTATCTTTGTGGTTAGGTCAAATACCAACGCCTTCCAATATTGGGGTACTGAACGACTTAAGGGTGAATACAGCGCGTCAGTTGGCCAGTTTCCCCACCAGCCGCGTGCCACGTTTACGTTTTGCCGGTGCAGGTTCTGACTTCTTAAATACCACAGGGCCATTTTTACCTGGCACAGACGACGGTGTAGTCGCCAGTCATTCCAGCTGCGGTGCTTCCGCTGTTGGTGCCTTTACCAGTTGCAGTGCGAACGTGGCTTTTGACGGCAAGCTGGCCAGTCAGAGCAGTGGCGTGAAAGGCTTTATGCCGTATCACTACCCTATGCTAATGGGCAATGATTACAGCCACAGTGGTCTGATTGAAGATAGTCGCGATGGCGAAGTGACAGCTGCCAACGCCAGAGCGACTTACTTAAATGCAGAGGCTTTGCAGTTCCAAACTTATCAGCAATCAAGAGGTTGGTGGGTTTTTGCTTCAAACTATGTGTTAGTGACAGGCTCAGATCGCCAGAGTATGTCGTCTTTAGTCAGTCAGGCCGCTGATTAATGCAAAAGAAAGTTTTATTTACTCTGCTGCTGGTGCTGCTGGCACTGGCGGCTTTTTGGTTTTGGCCCAAAAACGAAACTGCTACTGTAGCGGTGGATAAACCACAACCTGAAGCTATCGCTGAGCCGCAACAAACGCCAGTGGTTCCGGCAGTAGCTCCGGTGCCAATGGATCAGTATCAGCAGGAGGAGTTAAAGCAAAGCTTTAGCCTGTTATCGCAAGCTTATGCGGCAGATCTAAGTTACCCATCTTATTCGCGGCCTTTAACTTCGGCTGATCATCAACTGCTGAATCCGAATTACTTCGACACAGTGGCCTTGCCGCTGGAAGGGGGCGCGAGCGCCAGTCTGGTGTTGCCCAAATACCGCTTTACGTATCCCGAACCGGTCGTCTTTAGCCTGGTGATGGAAAGTTTATCGCCACAACAGGTGAAAGCCGAATTACGTGAGCAACAAAGCGGCAAAGTATTGGCGCAAGCCGATTTAACCGCTACGCCAGACTCCACCGAATGGCCGCATCAGTTTGATGGTAGTGAAAACTGGGATGGCGCTATGGAGTTGGTGGTGCTATTTGAAGCGCAAGGCAAAACTCAGCAATTACAAACAGGGCTAGACTACAGCTATCCGGTCGCCACTATCACGGGCATTGGCAGCAGCAGTTCGCGTGGGTCTGATTTAGTGATCCCAGTAAATCTTGATGTGAAAAAAGCTGGTATGTACCGCTTAAGAGCGAATTTATTTACTGAAAACAAACAGCCTTTGGCGGTGCTGACCGCTGAAGGGAAGCTGACTGAAGGTTCTGCAACTTTGGATCTAAAAGCTTTTAAACAGGTATTACAGCAACAAGCCGGGCCCTATTGGCTCGGAACTTTTGTGCTGGAATTACGCTCCGCCATGCCGGCTGAAGCGACCAGATACGGTGACAGCAAAGAGCCAGGTTTTGTGGTGGAGGCCATTAACTTTGACCAATTGAGTGACGAGCCTTTTGTGTTAAATGATGAGGAAAAACAGCGGCTTGAGTTTTTAAAGCAGATGGCTGGGGAAAAGTGATGTTGTTCGTCTTACCACTGCTTTAAGTAGTGTATCGTCTATCAGTTACGATAATCAGGGTAACCTGATAGCAGGAGATGGATTAACGATTAGCTACACCAGCTTTAAACAGCCGAGTCAGATAACCCGAGGGGGCAACAGGTTCAGTTTTAGCTATGGAGCGAAGCTGGAGCGGTTAAAAGAGGTTCGCAACGGGACGACCACCTATGAAATAGACAAGCTGTACGAAGAAGAAAGCAACGGCGAGTGGCGTATCTACCTGCAAGACATCGCTATTATTAAATACGGTGCGACCAACCAACACCAGATACGTTATACGCATAAAGACCGCTTAGGCAGTACGTTAACCTATAGCGACCACAACGGGCAGGTGACGGACCGCAGAATGTTTGATGCCTTTGGTAAACCGAGGACAACAGAGGGTAATAGTCTGTTCCCGGCACGACTGCAGAGCGTGAGTTTAAGCCGTAACGGTTTTACTGAGCATCGTCATTTGGATGAAGTAGAGCTTATTCATATGAACGGCCGGGGATATGATTACAATTTAGGTAGATTTCTCTCTGTAGACCCGATGATTCAAAGCCCCGGTGATAGCCAGAGCATCAATCCATACTCCTACATCATGAACAATCCACTTGCCGGAACTGATCCAACAGGTTACTGCGCTGCTGCTACCGGTACGAGGATCAAATCCTGTGGTGATATGAAAGTCGAAGTCAAAGTCACAATGAAGGATGGAAGCACAAAAACAGGCTCCACTGTTGTGAAAGATGTGAACTTTAGGAATGGCGCGGAAGTAAACTCTGCAAAGGCACAAGGCGCAGGTGCTATTGGTGGTGCCATGAAAGCAATGGATATTGGCAGTCAAAAACAGATGGCAACTAATACCTCAGCTCAATCAGGCGGCAATGTCGGAGGTCAGGCAACTCCAAATTCTGGCACTACCAATACGGTACTTGATACAGTCAAAGGTGTTGCAAAAGCTGGACTCAATAGCCTTAAAAGGGGAGGAGTTATAGGGTTAGGGCTAGCTCCAACCATGATGGGAAATGGAGAATTGTCTGAAGAACAATTAGCCGCTGCTCAACAATACTCGGAAGAACTACAGGAAGCTCAGCTAAGTGGGATAAGAAGTGCTGAAAAACAAGTTGAGAGACATCGAGGTAATAAAATAGCGGTTATTGGACAAGGCCAACAGACCCGTGTAATCCCATATAGAGATTCTGTCGGAGGCATTTCTTTTAGTATCCATTCGAGGTACATCTATGAGTCAAACTATATGGGTCAATTTCCTAGTGATGTGCAGGAACAGTTATCGGTCGCGTTTAACAGAGGGTGGATTCAAGGTGTTATGAATTCGGGGTATCAAATTCATGATATTGGAATGGCTAACGGGCGTGAATTACCAGGCCCTTGGTATGGCGCTGAATTACAAGAAGTCGGTATGAGAAGGTACCCTACGATTAAGGTGAAATTTAAATGACTAATCTGATAGCGCAATGTCAACAAATTGATGATGTTAGGAAAGAACTGATCAGGACTTTTAGCTTTTTTATTGAAGACGAGCTTTTTGAGCAATTTACCATCTCTGAGGATTTAAGGAACTTAGGGATGGGCTTCAAAGTTCAATTGATCACAGAGGAATTAGTTATCGGTATTTTTGTGTCAAACCTAGAAAAAAGTATTGACTGCAAAATGTGCTTGCGAAAGCAAAACGTCAGTATTGACTGGTCCTTATTAAGATGCGAGTTTGATGTATCTCGTTACTTAGAGCTGGTTGATTCTTCTTTATTAAATGATGTCAAAAACACTAATGATTTAATCCGTAAAATTGGCTTTAAAATCAAAGATGAAATAAAAAATAAAGGAATAGTTGCCTTTCTTAATGAGCTAGAGCAGCTTTAAACTCAAATTGTCCCGTCCGTGGGCTGCGGGATTATTGAACAAAAGGACACCCATAACCCGGTGTCCTTTTTTCTATCTCAACTGAGCAAAATCACCGGCAGGGTGAGCAGGCTTTTCCGGTAGAACCGGTCAGGGCAAACCGGAACGGCGGGCAATCTGGGCAAGTGCCTACAAATGTTGACACCGGTTGATATGCTCAATAAAACCGGTTTGTGTTGCTCACTTCAACCGAAAAGCCCTGCCTGCCTCGCTGGTTAGCTGCCCAGCGGGATATGCCGGTGTTTGGGACGTTTGCGGTTCAAAGTGGTGATGTACATCTTTCTGAGCCGGATGTCGGATTCACTACTTGGGCTGGTGTTCAATATGATCTCTAAAAAGCTGTTGCCTGATTTATTGTGAAGGGTTAAAAAATCCCGATCTTCCTGCTCTGTGGTTATTAATGCGGCCTCTTTGACCATGGAAATAATAATGCCGTCCATCCTTATAAAATTCCGTATTTCATCCTGGCTGCTTAACCAAAGAGAATCCTTCGCATAATCGGCAAAGTCTGGCTGTTCTTCTGTAAAAGACAGTGTTTTGACGAGGCAGAAGATTTCATAATAAAAATAATGAAAAGGGGATGAGCGAAGAAAATACAACAGCAGATTAAATAATTTTAATTTAACTTTGGCTCTGAAATATAAACCAGCTTCCTGTCCTTGTGTTGCCAGCACAATAAGTGCAGCCAGTGCATTCAAATCGGCCACATCTGTAATGGCTTCCAGTGAGCAGCTGAGGATCGGGATGCCATTGCGATCGGCTTCATCATTGCCAGTGGCCTTTTTGAGCAGGTGAGATTGTAGTTTGGCAGGCAGCGTTTTGTAAAAAGCCATGCGCTGTGCATTTTCTATCGGCTGGCCAGGTGTAAAGCTCAGCGCCTGCCAGAAGGGAGAGGTATAAAAGCTGTGCAGCTCTGCTTTTAACCCAGGCACCGTAGCAGCTTTGTCCAGAATAAGCCGGTAGCTTTCTGCCGATGGGGCAGTTTTTCGTTCCAGATAGCGCCGCCATTTTGAACCAAAGCTGCGGTCCCCTTCAAAGTACTCAGCCAAATCGGGTCCTGTCCGTGGGATCTTCAGTCGATCACAGACCAAATAGATAAAAAGCTGAGCCCGGAACAGGTAGATAGTCCGGCTCAGATTGTCGGCAGAATTTCGCATCAACAGATGCGAAAGTGGTTTAGGGCCATAAATTCACCAATATATGCGCCTTAGTCATGTTCAAACATAGTTTATTCCGGGATCAAAACACAGAAATCATCTTTTCCCGATCCCGCTGATTTTTCCTGTTTACCAGCTACAGTCAAAGTTTATGTGATCCTGTGATTAAGGGGCCTTGTTTGTGAAAAGCACAGTAGATAAAGAATTTGTTGCGGCATTGGCCAGAGCTTTAAGCATGGAACTCAGGGAATTGCGGGGGGCCGGTGTGGCTGTTTCTGAACACAAAACACCACCTGCACCGCAGAGTCCGCAGGCCGCGTTGTCGCATTTGCTTTATGAAGAACTGCAGGAACGCTATGGCCCCTTGATGTCAGGCATTGTGTTGGTAAAAGCCTTAGGGTATGGCAGCGCTGATGCGTTTCGCCAGGCGGTCAGCCGACAGACTGTGCCGGTGGCGGTGTTTCCTATTGCAGAGCGGCGCGGCAAATTTGCGCTGACAAGAGATGTGGCCCTGTGGCTCGCCCAACAGCGGCTGACGAACACAAACTAACCTGGCAACACAGGAAGGAGGTCGATATGTAACCGAAAAAATCATCAGGGCCAGAAACAATAAAACCCCGGACGTTCATTCCGAGGTTCTATTACTTGAGTCATTGTTTGCAAGACCTGACTTGAGCCTAAGTATTGTTTCTCCCCTTGCTGTTGTCAAGCCGGTGCAGCGCTTTGTAGTGCTGCGCCATTGATTACTGTTGCAACCGCGTCTGGCCATTGGGTTTATTGACCTGATGCAGCGTCGTGTTGCCCAAAAACAAGGTGAACCCCATGACTGCATGTACACTCAGGGAAGTCCTCAGGTTGTTACTCACTACAGCCTATTCCAACCGGCGTATTGCCCGAGCACTAAAGCTGGCGCCCAATACAGTGCGGCGTTACCGATTGCTGCTGAACCAACAGAAGACCAGTTGGCCTGTGCTCAAACAGATGGACGATGACACGCTGTATCATCGATTTAACAAAGTACGGGCACTGGCGCTGAATAAGCGAATGCCTGACACCCTGTTTATAGACTCCTTGCTGGAAGATCCACTGCAAACCCGGATGCTGATTTGGGAAGACTACCGCCGTGCAGATCCGGCAACCGCTTACTCATTTTCGCAGTTTTGTGAGATTTTACGGTTGTGCAAAGCCAGGCGAGGCTGGACGATGCGGCAAACTCATTATCCGGGGGATACCTGCTACGTTGATTATGCAGGTAAAACCATTCCCTGGACCGATACAAAAGCCCAATGCCAACGCTATGCACAGATTTTCGTTGGCCTGCCGGGGTATTCATTGCTGGCCTTTATTCGTGCCTGCAACAGTCAACAGACCGCCTGTTTTGTGGCTGCGCATGTGGCAATGTTTGAGTACTTTGGGGGTGTGACCAAAGTAGTGGTGCCGGATAACCTGAAAGCGGCGGTGATCCGCGCCGGTGCGTCACCGCATTTAAACCGGGATTATCAGGAAATGGCCAGTCACTACAATCTGGTGGTTGAACCCGCCCGGGTGCGGCGACCTAAAGATAAATCCCTGGTTGAAAACGCTGTGAAACTGGTGTCGCGGTATATCACCCATGTCTTTCGGGGCCGTACCTTCTTTAGTCTGGATGAGATTAATCAGGCCTTGGAAGAAGTGATGGAGCGGATGAATAGCAAAGCATTCAGGCGCATGCCCGGTTGTCGGCGCAGCCGGTTTGAACAGACTGAACGTGCTGCACTGCAGCCACTGCCTGCAGAGCGGTATTGCCCGGCCGAGTGGCTGCCAGCCAGAAAAGTTCCGACCGATTACCATGTGCTTGTGTTTGGTCATTCGTATTCCGTTCCCTATCTGCTGATAGGTGAAAAGGTAGAAGTGCGGGTGACGGCAAATACGGTAGAGCTGATCCACAAAGGTGTGCGTGTGGCGACCCATGCCCGTAGCCACCGGGAAGACGGGCAAAGCACACAGGATAGCCACCGTCATCCGGATCATCAGAAGTATGCCGCGCTCTGTTTACCCCGATTTGTGGTCTGGGCGGAAACGGTTGGCACGGCAGCACTGGCGCTGGTGAAAGCACAGTTTTCTGGCCGACCTGAACATTCAGCTCCGGCCGGGAATGCCTGCACTGAGCTGCAACGTCTGGCAAGGGTGTATGGCAATGAACGCTTTGAGCTGGCGTGTCGCTGCGCCTGCGATATTCAGTCGCTGACGGTCAAAAGTGTGCGTTCTATTTTGCAGTGCAAACTGGACCAGCGTCAGGATCCAGCGGTTCCGGTGCAGGGCCAGTTACCACTGCATCAGAATGTGCGTGGTGCCGACTATTTCCGTGGAGGGCTCTGAAATGCTGAATCATCATAGTGTGGAAGCGTTATGCCGGTTGCATTTGTCGGGGATGGCTGATGCGCTGCGCCAACAATTGGTTGCGCCTGAATCCCTTGGTCGCTCCTTTGAAGAGCGGTTGGCGCAGCTGATTGATGCGGAACAGTTATCCAGAGACGAACGTAAACAACTGGGTTTGTTTAAGCGGGCCAAACTCAAGTACCCACAGGCCTGTCTGGAGGATGTGGATTACCAACCCGGTCGCAGGCTGGACCGCAGTTATATCGCTTCGTTGGCTACCTCAGAATGGCTGCAGCACAATCAGTTTATTGTGTTAACGGGTCCTACCGGAGTGGGTAAAACCTGGCTGGCCTGTGCGCTGGCAAGTCAGGCCATTCGCCACGGTCATCCCACCCTCTATAAGCGTTTCTCGTTGTTGCTGGAAGAGCTGGATGTTGCACGGCGTGATGGCTCTTTACCTAAACTTCGGGCGCAACTTGCCAAGGTAAAACTGCTGGTGATGGATGACTGGGCCATGACGCCGTTGTCTGTTGCTGGCCGTCACGAATTGCTGGAGTTGATGGAAGAGCGCAGTGGTCGCAGCTCTGTACTGATGACCAGTCAGTTACCGCTGGATAAATGGCACGACTACATTGGCGAACCGACCATAGCCGATGCCATTTTAGACCGCATCGTGCATCGCTCCCACCGCATTGAGCTTGGTGGTGGTTCGATGCGTCGCCGCCAGTCGTTACTAGCAGGAGGTGCATGATGCGTACTCAGGCTAAACGCACCATCGAAAAGCTCCCCCTGTGGAGTACCGACGATTCCTACCTTGAACAGGTTGTCAGTTACTACCATCAGCAACTGATGGTGCATTACCCACGCTTACAGCATCTGGTGGCTGTTTTACCGGATGATGTGAAACGGCAGCGCTGGGGCTACTGTGACCGCACCCTGGGGCTGCATCTGCCTTCTGCAGACACCAGCGAAGGTGGCGCCATACGGGGGGCGCTGCAGCGTCTTGGTGTGCTCAAACCCAATGGCCATGAAGTGTTCCGGGGCTGTATTGTGGTGCCTATTTTTGATGACAACGGAATGTTGCTGGCCATCAAGGGCAAACGTGTTGCGGTGCGGCTGCCTGCGCGTTGTTCCCGCTGGATTGACTGGTTCAGGCCGATTGAAGCCGGAGGTGGTTATGCAACCACTGATTAAACCCGATAACGGCGATATAGACGACTGTATCCGTTATTACCTGCGGCTGTGTTTGGCCAAAGGACAAAGCAGTGAAACTGTGGCGTCGAAACAGAATGGGCTTAGCCTGTTTATGCGCTGGCTGACACCTTCTGGTGACAGACAACTAAGTGATATTACGCTGGATATGATGGACCGCTACCAGCTGTATCTGCATAGTTACCGGCACCCTGTTCATGGACGGCCTTTATCGCGGGGAACGCAGCGGAACCGTTTAACGGTGGTGAAGGTGTTTATGCACAGCATGTATATCAAAGGCTGTATGGAGCATCCGGCACTGGAGCGGTTTGAATTGCCAAGTCCGGGCTATCGCTTGCCCAAAGCGGTGTTTAGCGAGCCGGAGATTGAGGCCATGCTAAAACAGACGCTGGTGTACGGTGAGCTGGGTGTGCGGGACAGGGCTATTCTGGAAACCTACTATGCCACAGGCATTCGTCGCGGGGAGTTAAGCCGCCTGACGCTGGATGATGTAGACCATGTGGGTCATGTACTGCGGGTAGAGCAAGGCAAAGGCAATAAAGACCGGTTCGTACCTATAGCACCCCGTGCCTGTGACTGGATCACCAGCTACCTGCAAAGCACCCGGCCCCGTCTGGCCGCAGTGCATTCCGGGCGCATGTTGTTTCTGGACAGTACAGGCTATGCCATCAAACCAAGGCGTCTTTCGGCGCTGGCCGCAAAGTATGTGCGTCTGGCAGGGATTGGCAAAAGAGGGGCCTGCAATTTATACCGCCATACCACTGCGACGCTGATGCTGGAGTACGGAGCTGATATTCGCCATGTGCAGGAAATGCTGGGGCATGCCAGTATTTCAACAACGCAGGTGTATACCCATGTGGCGATTGGCAAGCTTAAGGAGGTGTATGCAAAAACACACCCGGCTGCACGTGGTAAGCCAGGTAAAAATCCACAACTTACGAAGCCATAAGGGGCCAGGTAAATCGAATATACAGGCGGCATCGGCTTAGGTTGATGCTGCCTTCCTATTGACGGTGTAGTGTTATACTCGACTCAAATTCTAATTGAACAGGAGGTGTCTGATGGCAACTACATCGTTTGACAGGAACTTTGTGGTAAGCGATAGCAAGTCTATCGAGCAGATCCATAAAGACCTGGAAGCACCGCGCCATGTAAAGATTAAAAAGCGCAATTACAAAGCTGACAGTGTGAAAGGTATCGCATTATTAAAGCAACAATTGTTAAATCTTGAGGCTTGTCAGGGATTGGGTGGATAGCTTGGAGAGATCTATTGCCACGTTATCGAATAAGTGAACAGCTCTTGAAAATCGTAGACATCAGCTTGAGAGAAGAACCCCCTCAGCTCAGCCTTTATTTGCAATGCGCCTCGTAGAACTTCTGCACATAACGCTTCACTTCTCTGGTGACTTGAAAGCCGTCCAGGATCTTTTGCATTAGCTCTTCAGTACAGGGCTGGTGAACATCGAAGTTTCCTTTAATCACCTCGTCGGTAATGCGGTCGGGCGAATACAGTTCGGCATGTTTGTAGTAAACAAAGCTGTCGTGCTTTACGAAAGGATGCTCTCCGGGCTTGAGGATGCAGGTATTGTCAAAATAAAGGTCTGGATCAACTGTGGATATGTTCACCAGTAAAACTTTGTCACCATTTTTATGCGGGGAAAAGTGAACGTCACTGCAGACGAAATGAAGATGCTTTACAGGACCTGATGGGATAAGAATTGTCCCACGACGGACAGGAGCGAAGGCAGTTGTCATAAGATTTTGCGTTTCTGTTCCTTCAGTTGCAAATTCTCACGGTATCTGTCGGTTAACTTCGCCGCCTTATTCACATCGTTGGTGAGCGCAATGAAAATATCCTGAGGACGGATTGGAAGAGAACTTCCATCGGGATCACGCCATTCAGGGCAATTTCCATCATGGGTGTAATCAACCAGCTGCCACTGATCCTTTGCGCCAAATTCGCTAAAGATATTTTCAAGAATGTCGGTTTCGGCAAGACTCAAATCAGCGAAATCATCGTCATCAACGGCTCTGGCAAGGCTAACTTCATGGTTTGCCTCATCTTTGACGTAATATTCCCAACCTTTCTCCACAGGGTATCTGCTACCCGTTTTGATCAGGTCGTACGTTTGTGAGAGAACAGGACCACGAGTCATAGCAACAAAAGAGTCTCCAGTGATGGATTCTCCCCATAATGCCATTGCCTTTCTTTCAGCTAAGTACATAAGCTTGATGAGCTTCAGGTACGGCATACGACCACCGTGTAACTGAAGCATGAATGCTGCCATTTGTGCTGCGCGAGTTTCTGAGTACATATATCTCCTGCCTTTGTTTCCTATTATACGTGTTATAGGCAAAGAAAGCATGTTTGAAGCGTATCCTATTAATGTACAAAAAAGATACATCAGGTGTAAAGAGAACTGCTCAGTGCACAAAGTTGGCGATTTTTGATTTTTTACCACTATTGATTGAGGTGGCTTACTGATTGATTCTATTGGCCATTTGACATCATAGTCATAACAAGTTCATATGAACGGGCGGGCGTATGATTACAATTTGGGGAGGTTCTTATCCGTTGACCCTGTTATTCAGAGTCCTGGTAATAGTCAATCGCTGAACCCTTATTCGTACATTATGAATAATCCGCTGGCTGGGACTGATCCTACAGGTTACTGTGCTGCAGCAACAGGTACACGCATTAAATCCTGCGGCGACATGAAAGTTGACCTGAAAATTGATGGCAAGATGGTTGGTAGCACTGTTGTCAAAGATGTTAACTTCAAAAACGGCGCAGAGGTTAGCGCTGCTAAAGCTAGTGGTGCTGGCCAGATAGGCCGGGCTATCATGGATATTGGTGCTCCTAAGGAAGTTTCTGGAAGCGGAGCAAGTAGTTCTACTGGAAATAGTACCTCGAATAGCTCTACTGCAAATGGTGGGGTTGCTGACTCTATAAAGGGGGTAGCCAAGGCTGGACTTGGCAGTCTAAAAAAAGGAGGACTACTGGGGGTAGGTTTAACTCCTATGCTTACCGCTTCAGATGAAGAAATGGATGCTTTAGCAATGCCAATCATGGCGGCCAATAAAGCTGAACATGAGGAGATTCAGGCTGCCGGTCTATCAAGGGTAAGAACGACTGGCGGTGGTATAGTGCTCTACCACGGTACAGATGTTCAATCAGCTCTCAGATTGTTGAATGGTGAACCTTTAAGCGCTCAAGTTGCCTCGGGAAATAAGATTGATGGTCTGCCGGGGTTCTATTTAGCAACAGATTATGATGACGCAGTCTTTTTCGCTGCTAGACGAGGAGAAGGTGCTGTGATCCAATTCATCATTTCAAATAAAGCGCTGGGTGGTCTGAATGCGAATGGAGCGTATTTTCAGAAAATACCAGTAGGAGGCTTTAGAGCTGATGGTTACGAATATTTGGTGGCACCTCAAGCTTTTGGTGCATTTAATACATTCAGAAATGGAAAAGAGATAGTGGTGACGCCATGACAACATTCAATATAGATGATTTAATTAAGCTTCCTTCGGCTTGTCAGTTGATTAAAAAAAATCCTGAGCAATACGTAACTAATCCGGGATCACCAGCTTTTGATATAGCGTCTCATTTAATGACAGATGCCTTGTCATTGTCAGCTAAAAAAGTTGTGGTTCAACAATTCAATGATTGGTTTTTAATTTCTGCAGAGAAAGATTGGATTCGAGATAATTTAGATAATATTAAAGATCTTTCTGTCGTTTTTAGTAGGTTAATTGCAATTCCAGAGAAAGGCATAAACTCGTTCAGAGGCGAGGTGCTCGCTTATGCTTTTTCAACGAGCTGTTTTGTTTATGAAAACCGAACAACTTGCGTGATTAAGGGGGATGCACCACCCAGAGCGGTGATAGAGTTACAACCCCCAGATCTTCCATTTTCAGTTGGTTTCAGCATTTAATCGGACAGGTGCGAATCCAAATGGGATAAACAGAAGCTCCACTTTGACGGGGTTTCTGTTTGGGTTATTAGTGAGCAAAACCACCAGCAGGCTGGGCAGTGTGTGCCGGTAGAAGTGATCAGGGGTAACCAGCGAGCCTGGCAATCTGGGCCAGTGCCACTATATGGTGGGGCTGGCAAGATTGATCCTTTCTGCTGCTCAAGGCAGATCAGTTCTACTGCCGATGCCTGCCCATCTTGCTGTTAGTGATACGCAAAAATACGCCTAAATATTTGATGTTTTAAATCTCTCAGTCTGAAGGATGGTTTTTAGATTGATATAGAATATCCGAAAGTTCTTGTATTTCGGTATGACGGATAAAATTGAAAAAGGTAATTCGCTCTTGATGTGATTCTGTAACAATACCTGTCTGTATTGCTCTTCTATATAACTCCTCATACAGTTCTAAAGTTGGTTTGATGCTAACGCAATAGTTGGATATTAATCGTAGTGGCAGCGAAATTCCTTCCCTGTCAGGTTTGTAGTAAATCAAGACGTAATGAAATGGATTTGCATGCCTATGAAAATACAGTTGGAATTGATGATGCAGATACAGGTATAAATCTTCAGCTATTGCTGCAAAAGGTGTGGCAAGTGTCATCTTCAAAAGATGCTGGATCGCCGATAGTTGGATTGCATCCATCATCTGAGGATTATCGTGATCAATTAATTCAAGTGTGAAGGCTATCCAGCAGGTGAACGCGTGAATATCAGTGCTTCTATAAAGTGTTTTGATCGCGTTGTTGCTGAGCTTTTTCTTTCGTACCAAATTCCCGTGCTCCGAAGTACATCAAGCTATCAGATATTCGAAAGACCGGAGCTTGCAATCAATACCGCCATGCAGCAGCGACACACATGGTAGATAATGGCGCGGATATTCGTCATGTGCAGGAGTTTCTGGGGCATGCGGATCTATCCACTACGCAAATTTATGTGCATGTGAGTATGAGCAAACTAAGAGAGGTTTATAACAGAACTCATCCGGCCGCTCATCGATAACAAAACAGGTTCAGGGATGAACCTTTACTCCTCTTATTTCGAATATTGCGAAAAACTTGACGTTGTTTCGAATATTGCGGATAATCCTTTTAGGCTTTATAGCCACTTTACAAATGAACAGAGCAATCAAACACTTTAAAAACAAGCAAACAAGCAAACAAGCAAACAAGCAAACAAGCAAACAAGCAAACAAGCAAACAAGCAAACAAGCAAACAAGCAAACAGAGATGACTAAAATGCTAAGTGTACAATCATTGCCAAGTGCTGAAGAAATCGCACTGGCAAAGTTAAGCAGCCAAGAGCTTTCCGCTGTACTGGAAGCGAATGGGGATGTACAAAATTTTAATGTGGTAGGAAAGGATGGTGAAAATCATTCAGTAAAACTTCCTGCCAGTGCAGTTAAATTAATGATCGAGGTGCTGACTCAGCTCGGTCAGGGTAACAGTGTAAGCATCACTCCCATTCATGCTGAACTGACCACGCAAGAGGCTGCAGACATGCTCAATATGTCTCGTCCCACCTTTATTAAATTGCTGGATTCCGGTGAGCTTGCTCATACCAGAACAGGCAATCGTCGTAAGGTTGCGTTTGTCGATGTCATGAAATTCAAGCAGGAAATTGATGTGAAACGTCTGGCGACTCTGGATGAACTGTCCGCACTCGATCAGGAGCTGAATTTGGGATATTAAATGGCAACCTATACAGTGATCCTGGATGCATGTGTGATGTATCCAGCGCCGTTGCGCAGTTACCTATTGTATCTTGCGCAAACTGGTCTTTACCGGGCCAGATGGACAGAACAAATCCACGATGAATGGATACGAAACTTATTAAAGAAGCAACCGGGGCTGCCGGCTGAAAAATTACAGAAAACCCGCGAACTGATGAACAGGCATGCGCCGGATTGTGTTGTTGAAGGTTACCAGCAGTTTGTAAACGGTATTGAGTTACCTGACGATGACGACCGGCATGTGGTTGCTGCGGCAATCAAGGGGCAGGCTGAGGGTATTATTACCTTTAATCTGAAAGATTTTCCGCAACAGAGCCTTGCTCCTCTTGGTCTGACTGCCATTCACCCGGATGTGTTTCTGGCGGATATGTTTGAACTCGACCCAAGCAGAGCAATTCTGGCAGCACAACGTCAAAGAAGCTCGCTGAAGAACCCGCCCATGACAGCAGAAGAATACCTGGACTCGTTACAACGCCAGAAGCTGCCAACACTGGTATCCAAACTACGTCAATTTGAAATGATACTGTAAAAGTCCCATTCGGGACTTTTTCTTTGCTCTTTAATAAGTTAGCCCAAAAGTGCCATCCGATTAATTCATATGAACGGCCGGGCGTATGATTACAATTTGGGTCGGTTCCTGTCGGTTGACCCTGTTATTCAGTCACCTGGTAACAGTCAATCACTGAACCCTTATTCGTACATTATGAATAATCCGTTGGCGGGGACGGATCCGACTGGGTATCACATAAAAGTAGTTCTTCTCACAAGTTTATATAAGAAAGGTTATGATTTTGATGTAAGGCTACTATATCCTTTGAGTGACAGGAATAGTGCAATTTATAATGAACCTGTTCCTCAATTAGCTGTTAAGGTGATTCACAAACATTATGCCGATTCCACGTCAGATCTGCTTAATTATTATAAAGATGACCCACTAAATAGGAAGTTAATCGAGAATCAACTACAAAAACTGAAATAGGCGGTCCTGTTCATATCGTTCGCATGGTTGGGGGGGGATAAAAACAACCGGATTTTGTTTGATATTTAATCAATCTCCGGTTGTTAGCAATAACTGCAATTTGGTGGGAGTATCAGTCCAGTTTTGCTTCGGTGAAGCTGGACGGTTTGTAGTTTGTGTTGAATTCAAAGCCTCGCCCTCACCAGTGACTCGGTGTCGGCGGGGCTTTTTGTTACCAGCACCAAAGAGGTGCTCAACTTTCACCTTGTCGGCCTGAGCCAATAGCTCACGCTGTACTCGCAGCGGTGCAGAATCCAGCTTTGTACATTCCTTTCAATCAGCCGATAAATAAGCCAGACCATTAATCGATATTTGGGTTTATAATTATTTATTTATCGGTACTCTGAGTACCTTTGTAGTGAAAAATTTAAACTGTTAAATTGTCGCGGTTCAAAAATAGTGATAAATTGGTACTATGAGTACCGAAATGAAAAGCAAAATAAACCGATTGATGTCAACAACACCTCGTGGCGTTGTGCTGACGTCTGCGTGGCTGACAGAGCAAGGCTACAGCCTTGAGCTGCAAAAACGCTACCGGAAAAGCAACTGGTTCACCCAGCTTGAAAGGGGGGCATTGGTTAGAAGCGGCGACATCGTTGATGTGCTAGGTGGGATCTATACATTGCAAAACCAGCTAGGGCTTTCCATACATCCGGGAGCTAAAACCGCGCTGTCGTTGTTGGGTAAGTCACACTATTTAGAGCTATCCATGCAACGTTGCCAGCTCTTCGGCTTGCAGTCAGAGAAACTCCCACTATGGTTTAAAAAGCACGATTGGAAGCTTGATGTCGAGTATCAATCATCTTCATTCTTACCAGCAGAGTTAGGTCTTACGGAGTTTAACTACAAGGACTTTAAGCTCAGAGTATCAAGTCCTGCCAGAGCTGTAATGGAATGTTTATATCTGGCACCGGAAAGCCAGCCGTTGTTAGAAGTGTTTGAGTTAATGGAAGGGTTGAACAATCTACGCCCTAAGTCTGTGCAAACGTTACTGGAAGCCTGCGCATCGGTGAAGGTGAAACGCCTGTTTCTGTATATGGCCGAGAAAGCCGGACACAGCTGGTTTAACTATCTTAAGCCTGAGGCAATCGACTTAGGGAACGGAAAGCGCCAGATAGTACCAGATGGCGTGTATATACCTAAATACCAGATAACGATACCCAAGGTGCTTGAAAGGCATACATGAAAGAACATTATCTTCGACAGGTAAACCTGCTGCTTAACATCATACCGGAAGTGGCAAAGGAAAGATGTTTCGCGCTACATGGTGGAACAGCCATTAATTTGTTTGTGCTAGATATGCCAAGGTTATCCGTGGATATCGATTTGACCTACATACCTATTCAGGGTAGGGACGAAAGCATTAGTGCAATCAATGCTGCTCTTGTAAGAGTAAAAAATAACATCAACGCTCTGAGGCCAGCCATAAAGGTGACACACAGAGCTGATGCTGAGGTATCCCCACAAAATATTTAATGAAAACAAAAAGATGAGTTAAGAAGGAA
>NZ_LAMX01000002.1:0-81094 GCF_001275035.1 Rheinheimera sp. KL1 | reverse complement strand
ACGATGGTAGTGTGGCAGATGCCATGCGAGAGTAGTTCACCGCCAGGCTCCCAATTAAGCCAGAAGGCCCAGTCTAACGACTGGGCCTTTTTGCTTATTTGCGTTGCACAGGCGGTCGCCAGGGTGAAACAGGGAAAACGGGACGCAAATAGTTTTGCGTCACGCCTGTTTCACGCCTTGAGCTCTGCGAAAGGCCGGACAAGACGGTCCGCTGTCGCCTGACCCAGAACCCCAGGATGGGGTGAGCACTGTAGTTCACCGCCAGGGTCGAGGCACTCTGCAAGCGGCCGGACAAGACGGTCCGCTGTCGCCTGACCAGAACCCCAGGATGGGGGGAGCACTGTAGTTCACCGCCAGACGACCCGCTTCCGCCTGACCCAGAACCACAAATTCAGAATCTATCTGGCTCATTAGCCATGTGTTTGAAGAAGAATGCCAAAAACAAGAAAGGCCACTCTTATGGTGGCCTTAGTGCTTGTTTCTGGAGAAATTACTGCTTTAAAAACTCAGCTGAAAGCTTCAACTCGTCGTTCAAATTTACACCCACACCACGGCTGATGATGTTTTGTGCAATCTCTTTGGCTTCAGCTAAAGAATGCATCTGCGCTGTACCACATTGATAAATATTCAGCTCAGGGATTTCAGACTGATTTTGTACTGTCAGTACGTCGGCCATAGCTGCTTTCCATGCGTTTGCTACACGCTGCTCATCCGGCGTACCAATCAGGCTCATATAAAAACCTGTGCGGCAACCCATAGGGGAAATATCGATGATTTCTACGCCGTCACCATTTAAATGATCACGCATAAAGCCGGCGAATAAATGCTCAAGTGTATGAATGCCCTTTTCCGACAGGATTTCTTCGTTAGGCACGCAGAAACGTAAATCAAATACGGTGATGTCATCACCTTTTGGGGTATTCATTTTTTTAGCCACACGTACCGCAGGCGCTTTCATAATGGTGTGGTCAACGGTAAAGCTGTCTAATAAAGGCATGATCTCTCTCTCTGTTGAGGCTCGGTATTCAAGCAATTTTGCTGAATTATACGCTGCAATTGCTTTTTGAGTTAAATGCTTTTCTGTTCTATCGACTTAGTTTCAGCACTATTAAACCCTTAGCTCCCGCTTTTTGTTTGCTTATTGCTCGAAATCGCACAAAGGATAAATTTTTTTAAAAAAATAACCTTGAATCGAATAGGGATAAACCCCATTAACTGGTCAACACAATTTTAATTGTAAAGATTAATAAGCGGAGAGTAGTTATGGGTAGAATTATTGGTATTGACTTAGGTACAACAAACAGCTGTGTGGCTATTTTAGATGGTGACCAGCCACGCGTTCTGGAAAATGCTGAAGGTACCAGAACCACTCCTTCCATCATCGCTTATGCCGAAGACGGCGAAGTATTAGTAGGTCAGCCAGCCAAACGTCAGGCTGTGACTAACCCTAAAAATACTTTGTTCGCAATTAAGCGTTTGATTGGTCGTCGTTTTGAAGATGCTGAAGTTCAGCGTGACATAAAAATCATGCCTTACCAGATTGTTAAAGCTGATAATGGTGACGCCTGGGTTGAAGTTAAAGGCAAAAAATTAGCTGCACCACAGATTTCTGCTGAAGTGCTGAAAAAAATGAAGAAAACTGCTGAAGATTATCTGGGCGAGCCAGTGACTGAAGCTGTTATCACTGTTCCGGCTTATTTCAACGATGCTCAGCGTCAGGCTACAAAAGATGCTGGTCGTATTGCTGGTTTAGAAGTTAAACGTATTATCAACGAGCCAACAGCAGCTGCTCTGGCTTATGGTATGGATAAGAAAAAAGGCGACACCAAAGTTGCGGTTTATGACTTAGGTGGTGGTACTTTCGATATCTCTATCATTGAAATCGACGATGTAGATGGCGAACAGACCTTCGAAGTGTTAGCTACCAATGGTGATACTCACTTAGGTGGTGAAGACTTTGACTCTCGTGTTATTAACTACTTAGTCGACGAGTTCAAAAAAGAGCAGGGCATTGACCTGCGTAACGATCCACTGGCGATGCAGCGTTTAAAAGAAGCGGGCGAAAAAGCTAAGATCGAATTGTCTTCTGCTTCTCAGACTGAAGTGAATCTGCCGTATATCACTGCGGATGCCACTGGTCCTAAGCACTTAAATATCAAAGTAACCCGCGCTAAGCTGGAATCTTTGGTAGATGATTTAATTCAGCGCACTATTGAGCCATTGAAACAGGCTTTAAAAGACGCCGACCTGTCTGTGAGTGAAATTAACGACATCATCCTGGTGGGTGGTCAGACTCGTATGCCTAAAGTTCAGGAAGCGGTAACAGCTTTCTTCGGCAAAGAGCCACGTAAAGACGTGAACCCTGACGAAGCTGTGGCTGTAGGTGCTGCGATTCAGGGCGCTGTATTGTCTGGTGACGTGACTGACGTCTTGTTGTTAGACGTAACTCCACTGTCTTTAGGTATCGAGACTATGGGTAGCGTGATGACAGCCTTGATTGAGAAGAACACCACTATTCCAACCAAGAAGTCACAAACGTTCTCTACAGCAGATGACAACCAGTCAGCTGTAACTATCCATGTGCTGCAGGGGGAGCGTAAGCAAGCTTCTGCCAACAAGTCACTGGGTCAGTTTAACTTAGAGGGTATTCGCCCGGGTCGTCGTGGTGAGCCACAAATCGAAGTCACCTTCGACTTAGACGCAGACGGTATTCTGCATGTGTCTGCGAAAGACAAAGATACAGGTAAAGAGCAGAAGATCACTATCAAAGCTTCTTCAGGCTTAACAGATGAAGAAGTGGAACGTATGGTACGTGATGCTGAACTGAATGCTGAAGAAGACAAAAAGTTTGAAGAGTTAGTGCAAACCCGTAACCAGGCTGATGCTTTAGTGCATGCAACCCGCAAGCAAATTGAAGAAGCTGGTAACGACTTAGCGACCAACGACAAACAAGAGATTGAAGCTGCTGTTGCCGCGTTAGAAGCTGCTATCAAGACGAACGACAAAGCTGATATCGAAGCCAAAACTCAGGCTCTGATCCAGGCTTCTCAGAAACTGTCTGAAGTTGCTCAGGCAAAAGCGCAGCAAGGTGGTGCTGAACCACAAGCCCGCAATGCCGCTGGTGATGACGTAGTAGATGCTGAGTTCGAAGAAGTAAAAGACAACAAGTAATCATTGTGTCTGTGGGGGCGCATCTTTAAGATGCACCCCATACCAGAGTTAATTTGAGCGACCGCCCTGTGCGGTCGCTCCTCTATCAATATGAGTTGTTATGTCGAAGCGTGATTATTACGAAGTGCTTGGCGTCCAGAAAGGCGCTGACGATAAAGAAATCAAAAAGGCCTATAAGCGGCTCGCCATGAAATATCACCCTGATCGAACTCAGGGCGATAAGGCTATGGAAGAGAAGTTTAAAGAAGTGCAAGAAGCCTATGAGATCCTGTCGGATGACCAGAAGCGCGCTGCGTATGATAACTATGGTCACGCTGGTGTGGATCCAAATCGTGGCGGCGGTGGTGGTGGTGCCGACTTTAATGACATCTTCGGTGATGTGTTTGGTGACATCTTTGGTGGTGGCCGCCGTGGTGGTCAATCCCGCGCGCAACGTGGTTCAGACTTACGCTACAACCTGGAGTTAAATCTCGAGGATGCTGTACGTGGTAAGTCAGTTGAAATTAAAGTACCAACCTGGGTGTCCTGTGATGTCTGTGATGGCTCAGGCGCGAAAAAAGGCACGCAGGCTAAGTCTTGTCCAACCTGTCATGGTGCGGGTCAGGTGACCATGCGTCAGGGCTTTTTTGCTGTTCAGCAAACCTGTCCTACCTGTAGTGGTCGCGGCAAAATTATTCCGGACCCCTGTACTAAGTGTCATGGCGATGGCCGCGTAGAAAAAACTAAAACACTGTCAGTGAAAATTCCTGCTGGTGTGGATACGGGCGATCGTATTCGTTTAGCAGGTGAGGGTGAAGCAGGGCAGTTTGGTGCGCCGGCTGGTGACTTGTATGTGCAGGTGCATGTGAAAGATCACCCTATCTTTGTGCGTGATGGCAACAACCTGTATTGTGATGTTCCTATCAGCTTCAGTACTGCTGCTTTAGGCGGTGAAATTGATGTGCCGACTTTAGATGGTCGCGTCAAGCTGAAGATCCCGGCAGAAACCCAGACCGAAAAAATGTTCCGTCTGCGTGGTAAAGGCGTGCAGTCTGTCCGTGGTGGCGGTGTAGGGGATTTGGTTTGTAAAGTGGTGGTGGAAACGCCTGTCAACTTAAGCGACAAGCAAAAAGACTTATTGCGTCAGCTTGATGAAAGCTGGGGTGGTGACAGTGAAGCGAAACACAGACCTAAGTCCAAAGGCTTCTTTGATGGTGTGAAGAAGTTTTTCGATGATTTAACCGGCTAAGCCAGTTTTCGAAACTATCTGAATGAAAACCACCTGCGGGTGGTTTTCTTTTTTCAGATGCCGCACAATAACTGAACTTATTTCAGTTTTTATAGTTCTATAAGCTGCAATTTCCAGTACGAAAAGAAGGATCATTTAATGCGTACTAAGTTAGTACTTCCCTTGTTAATCGCTAGTGTGCTGCTTGCAAGCTGTACTCAGTCGCCGACAGGTCGTCGCCAGTTGATGTTATTTGATGATAAAAAACTCAGCGCTATGGGTATTCAGACTTTTGAAGGGATGAAGGCAGAAACTCCGATCAGTAAAAACAAAAAAGTGAATCAGTATGTACAGTGTGTGGCAAATAACCTGCTCAAACATACCGATGCAAAATGGCAACAAACCCCATGGGAAATCGTGGTGTTTGAAGATGATCAGGTGAATGCTTTTGCCTTGCCAGGTGGCAAAATGGGTGTGTACACCGGACTTTTGTTAGTGGCCGATAACCAGTCACAACTTGCGGCTGTGATAGGTCATGAGATTGCACACGTCATGGCAGGACACAGTAACGAACGTTTATCCAGCGACCAGTTTATATCTACTGCCCTCACAGTCGCCGACAGTGCCCTGACTGTCGCAGGCTCGCCTTATCAGCAACAAATGAAAACAGCTTTTGGCTTAGGCGCTCAGGTCGGCATTGCTCTGCCTTTTAGCAGAGCTCATGAAACAGAAGCCGATATTATGGGCCTGGAACTGATGGCCAAATCTGGTTTTGTACCTACTGAATCTGTGAAGTTATGGCAGAACATGGCGGCTAAGGGCAGCGGTTCAACGCCACAGCTGTTATCCAGCCACCCTGTGCCGGACAATAGAATTAAAGAGTTGAATAAACATATGGCGGTGGCAGAAAGTTATTATCAGCAGCGCCGCAGTCAGGGCGCTTTACCGAATTGTAATAAAGCTTAGAGTTTAAATAACAGGGCCAGCTTAATGTTGGCCCTGCTCTTAGAGATGGCTATTGCCCAATGCCTGTTCAGGCCATCGTCGCTGCGCTTCGATGTTAAAAATCGCTCCGGTCGATTTTTTCAACCAAAATACGTGCTGTGGCAAAAACTGCGAGAATTAAACAGTAGTAGCTATGTGTTACCACGTCCCATGGCGATATGCCAAAACTAGCACCCAATAACAGAGCCTGAGCACCATAAGGTACTAAGCCTTGCGCTATACAGGCAAATACATCCAATAAACTGGCACTGCGCTTGGGAGGGATTTGATGGTGCTGCGCTATATCTTTACTCACATCCCCTGTGACAACTATGGCTACAGTGTTATTGGCAATACAAAGATTGCTGACAAAAGCCAGGGCCGCAATTGCTAGTTGCTGTGCTTTGTTACCTGCCAGTTTGAGCTTTAAAGCCCAAGCAATGACATGACTGGATAAATACTGCAGGCCACCTTGTTGTTTAACAAATTCACCTAAAGCGCCCACCAGCATCGATAACAGGAAAATCTCCTGCATAGAACCAAAACCTTTGTAAATATCTTTACCCAGGTTCGCCAACTGATAATCGGCCAGTACAGCTCCTTGTAACGCCGCTAACACTATCCCCAGCAACAATACAGCGAAGACATTCATGCCAGCTACAGCTAGGAACAGGATAGCTGCATAAGGTAAAACTCCAGTCCAGCTAAAGTCTTGTACCCTTACTTCGGCGTGGCTTTGGGCTAAAAAAGCGAACAAGGCTAAAGTGACCAGTGCTGCAGGCAGCGCAATTTTCAGGTTCTCTTTGAATTTATCTTTCATCTGTGCACCCTGAGTGCGGGTGGAGGCGATAGTGGTATCAGAGATAATCGACAGGTTATCGCCAAAAATGGCGCCGCTTAACAGCACACCTGCCACTAAAGTTGGCTCTAATTGCGCTTGTGAACTTAAGCCTACAGCAATAGGTGCCAGAGCACCTATGGTGCCCATAGAGGTGCCCATTGCTGTCGCTACTATGGCGGAAATTACGAATAAGCCGGGCAATAAAAATTGCGCTGGTACAAGCGATAAACCGGCGTTGACTACCGCATCAACACCACCAGTGGCCTGAGCGACAGTGGCAAAAGCTCCTGCCAGCAAGTAAATGATACACATGGTAATAATATTGCTATTACCCGCCCCCTTCACCAGGACTTCAATTGATTCTGCCAGTGGCGCTTTATACAACCAAATCGCCAACACCAAAGCAGGAATAATAGCGACAGGCCCTGGCAACTGATAAAAGGCATAATCGACGCCTTGAGATTGCAGATACAAGCCTGTGCCTAAAAACAGCGCGACAAAGAGCAATAACGGCAGCAAGGATAAACGGGCTTGCTGTTTTTGCGATAACGTCATGAGTTTTCCTCTAAACCTATAAGGTTTTAAAATTTTCCGGAATATAGAGACGTCCAGAAGTCCTGTCAAATAGTAAAGCTGACTAAGCTATAGCCAAACTAATAAAAATGATTGCTTCAGCTCACAAGTTTCATAACAAACAAGGCGTCTCATTCGCTTAAAATCAGCCTAACTGAATTCCGGCATTTTGCCTATGACAGAAGAAAAAACCAAAAGCAGCTTGAACTTAACGCGGTTCAGGCCCATATAAACCACTTAATTTTTGTATTACACACCGGAGTTACTATGTTTAATTTTTCTTACCATAATCCAACCCGTATTGTGTTTGGTGATGGCCAAATCAGTCAGTTGAGCAAGTTGGTCCCTAAGGACAGCAAGGTATTACTGACTTATGGCGGTGGTTCTATTAAACAAAATGGTGTGTATCAGCAAGTGACTGATGCATTAAAAGACCATCAGGTGCTGGAGTTTTCTGGTATCGAACCCAACCCCAGCTATGAAACTTTAAGTAAAGCTGTTGCCTTGGTAAAAGCAGAAAACATCGATTTCATTCTGGCTGTTGGTGGCGGTTCAGTAGTAGATGGCAGTAAATACATAGCTGCAGCTGCGTTGCTGGACCAGGACGGCTGGGACATTTTAGAGAAAAAAGCCCGTATTAAAGCTGCATTACCTTTAGGTTGTGTGCTGACTTTACCTGCGACCGGCACTGAAAGTAATGCGAATGCGGTCATTACCCGCCAGAGCACGCAGCAAAAGCTGGCGTTTTCGCATCCATCTGTTTATCCGCAGTTTGCCATTTTGGATCCCAAAGTAACTTACAGTTTGCCAGCTAAACAGATCGCCAATGGCGTAGTGGATGCTTTTGTTCATGTGATGGAGCAATACCTGACCTATCCGGTCAACGCTGCAGTACAAGACAGATTTGCTGAATCCTTATTACAGGTACTGATTGAAGAAGGGCCAAAAGCCTTAAATGAACCCGAAAACTACGATGTCAGAGCCAATGTAATGTGGGCCGCCACTATGGCGCTGAACGGTTTGATTGGTGTAGGCGTGCCTCAGGATTGGGCCACGCACGGCTTAGGTCATCAGCTCACAGCCTTGTATGGCTTAGATCATGCTCAAACTTTAGCTGTCGTACTGCCAGCCTTAATGCAACAACAACGTGCGACCAAACGCGACAAGTTATTGCAGTACGCCAGCAGAGTCTGGGGTTTACAGCAGCAAGACCCTGAGCGTCAGATTGATGAGGCCATCAATCACACCCGTGCTTTCTTTGAGCAAATGGGCGTCCCAACCCGCTTAACGGCTTATGGCTTGCCTGCATCTTCTGTGGATGAGCTGATGGCCAAAGTGATGAGCCAAGGCATGGATAAACTGGGTGAGCATGGCGATATCGACTATAGTGCCAGCCGCGCCATTTTTACCGCAGCAGTGTAACAGTGCTGGCAGTTTGGGGTTGCATATCCATCCGGATTGCCGTTTAATAGCGCCCGTATTACAGTAGCCAAACACAGGAACAACAGATGAGTACAGTAGGTATTTTAGGTGCCAACGGCCGTATGGGCAGAGCTTTAGTCAGTGTGGCTAAAGAGCATCAATTGCCGATGAGCGCTGCTACTGTGCGTGCCGGTTCTGCTTTAACAGGTATGGATGCAGGTGAGCTGGCCGGTTGTGGCAAATTGAATCTGCCTTTTATAGAGACTTCTGTTGCGGCTTTAGATTCAGCTGACATCTGGATTGATTTCACTATGCCAGACGCCATGCTACAGCATCTGGAATTTGCGGTGCAGGCCAAAAAAGCGCTGGTGATTGGTGTGACTGGCCTAACAGATAGTCAATACTCAGCAGTGCAACAGGCCGCTAAACATATTCCTATTGTGTGGGCGCCCAATATGAGTGTAGGTGTGAACTTATTACTGCATCTGGTGCAAACTGCAGCTAAAGTGATGGGCCAGACGGCTGATATTGAAATTATTGAAGCGCACCACAGATTTAAAAAAGACGCCCCTTCAGGCACTGCTATGGCGATAGGCCATCAAATTGCCAAAGCTTTGGATCGTAATCTCTCCGATGTGGCAGTCTATGGCCGTGAAGGCATAACCGGTGAGCGTGAACAAAAAACCATTGGTTTTGCGACAGTCAGAGGTGGTGACATTATTGGTGATCATACCGCACTCTTTGCGGACCTTGGAGAACGGCTGGAAATTACCCATAAAGCTTCCAGTCGTAGTACTTTTGCTCAAGGCGCATGGCGCGCAGCGCTCTGGTTGCAAAATAAACAGCCAGGACTTTATTCTATGCAACAAGTACTGGGTTTAGCTGACTTAGCTTAACTTTTTGAGCAATATGTTATAAAAATGCGATCAAAGCGTCATTTTTATAAAATTTCAAAAAAGAGTTAGACCAAATAGCTCAAATCGCCTAGAATAGTCAGGTTTGCCTAAGCAAATGTGGATACAAAAATTCTGGGTCAAAACGGGTGGTGAACTGTAATGTTTTTCCCCCGTTTTCTGCTGTTTGGAGGTTATTTTGACTAAGTCCGCCCTGCTCGTACTGGAAGACGGCACCGTATTTCGCGGTACAGCCATTGGCGCTGAAGGTATTTCTGTTGGAGAGGTGGTATTTAATACCTCGATGACCGGGTATCAGGAAATCCTCACGGATCCCTCCTATGCTGAACAAATCGTCACTCTGACATATCCTCATATTGGAAATACCGGCACAAACGATGAAGATGAGGAGTCTGATAAAATCTGGGCCAAAGGCCTTATTATCCGTGACCTTCCTTTGTTAGCCAGTAATTTCCGTAATCAAGCCTCTCTTAGTCACTACCTTAGCTCCCGTAATATTTTAGGCATCGCCGATATCGACACCCGTAAACTGACCCGTATTCTGCGTGACAAAGGCGCACAAAATGGCTGCTTAATGGCGGGTGATAACTTAGACGAAAACAAAGCTTTAGAGTTGGCGCGTGCTTTCCCTGGTTTATCTGGTATGGATTTGGCCAAAGAAGTCTCAGTCAAAGAGTCCTATCAATGGACTGAAGGAAGCTGGGCTTTAGGTCAGGGCTTTGCTAAACCAGATAATTCAGCCTTTCATGTCGTTGCCTACGATTTTGGTGTGAAACGTAATATTTTGCGTATGTTGGCTGACCGTGGTTGTCGTTTAACTGTGGTTCCGGCTCAAACTTCTGCTGAAGAGGTATTAGCACTGAATCCTGACGGTATTTTCTTATCCAATGGCCCTGGCGACCCAGCGCCTTGCGATTACGCTATTCAAGCCATCGAAACTTTCCTGACCACTGATATTCCTGTGTTTGGTATTTGTTTAGGTCACCAATTACTGGCGTTAGCCAGCGGTGCTAAAACAGTCAAAATGACAGTGGGTCACCATGGTGGTAACCATCCGGTGAAAAATCTGGATACAAACAAGGTGTTAATCACAGCACAGAACCACGGTTTTGCTGTGGAAGAAGCCACATTGCCTGCCAATTTACGTGCGACTCACAAGTCGTTGTTTGATGGTACTTTGCAGGGGATTCACCGCACCGACAAACCAGCGTTTAGCTTCAGGGCCACCCTGAAGCCAGTCCTGGTCCACATGAAGCCAGTGAATTGTTTGACCACTTTATCGAATTGATGCAACAGCGTCAGGCTTAATTGGTAAGAATCAGAGAGACAGAGAATAGCTATGCCAAAACGTACCGATCTTAAAAGTATTCTTATCCTCGGCGCCGGTCCTATTGTAATCGGCCAGGCTTGTGAGTTCGATTATTCAGGTGCTCAAGCCTGTAAAGCATTAAAAGAAGAGGGTTACCGCGTCATTCTGGTGAACTCTAACCCTGCCACTATCATGACAGACCCGGAAATGGCCGATGCAACCTACATCGAACCTATCCACTGGCAAGTGGTAGAAAAAATCATTGAAAAAGAACGTCCATGTGCGGTGTTACCTACTATGGGCGGTCAAACCGCATTAAACTGTGCGCTGGACTTAGAGCGTCATGGTGTGCTGGCAAAATATAATGTTGAAATGATTGGCGCTACTGCCGATGCCATAGACAAAGCAGAAGATCGCAGCCGTTTTGATAAAGCCATGCGTTCTATAGGTTTAGCTTGTCCACGTGCAGGCCTAGCGCATTCGATGGAAGAAGCCTACGAAGTACTGGAGAAAATTGGTTTTCCATGCATCATTCGTCCGTCTTTTACTATGGGCGGTTCAGGTGGTGGTATTGCTTACAACCGCGAAGAATTCGAAGAAATCTGTACTCGTGGTCTGGATCTGTCGCCAACCAAAGAGCTGCTGATTGACGAATCGCTGATCGGTTGGAAAGAATACGAGATGGAAGTAGTGCGTGATAAAAACGACAACTGCATCATCGTCTGTTCTATCGAAAACTTTGACCCTATGGGTGTGCATACAGGTGACTCTATTACCGTAGCGCCTGCTCAGACCTTAACGGATAAAGAATACCAAATCATGCGTAACGCTTCTTTGGCTGTTCTGCGTGAAATTGGTGTCGAAACTGGTGGTTCAAACGTACAGTTTGGTATTAATCCTGAAGATGGCCGTATGGTGATCATCGAGATGAACCCACGTGTATCGCGTTCTTCCGCTTTAGCGTCCAAAGCCACAGGTTTCCCTATTGCTAAAGTCGCCGCCAAGCTGGCCTGTGGTTACACACTGGACGAACTGGCCAACGATATTACTGGTGGTAAAACACCTGCTTCGTTTGAGCCAAGTATCGACTATGTGGTGACTAAAGTGCCACGTTTTAACTTTGAAAAGTTTGCTGGAGCTAATGACCGGTTAACTACTCAGATGAAGTCTGTCGGTGAAGTGATGGCCATTGGCCGTAACCAGCAGGAATCGCTGCAAAAAGCCTTACGTGGTCTGGAAATTGGCGTTTGTGGTTTAGACCCAATCATTGATATTCGCGCACCAGAGGCCAAAGAAAAAATCATTCGTGAATTGCGTGAACCTGGCTCGCACCGTATTTGGTACATAGCTGATGCGTTCCGCATGGGCATGAGCATGGATGAAATCTATGCACTGACCAAAATCGACCATTGGTTCCTGGTCCAGATTGAAGATTTATTGAAAGAAGAAGCCGCGGTGCAAGCTGCAGGTTTTGCTGGTTTAGATGAAAGCCGCTTAAAAGTATTAAAACGTAAAGGTTTTGCCGACCAACGTCTGGCAGACTTATTGGGCGTTGCTGAAAGCGAAGTGCGTAAAAAACGTCACAGCTTCGGCCTGCACCCTGTCTACAAACGGGTGGATACCTGTGCGGCTGAGTTTTCATCCAACACGGCTTATATGTACAGCACCTATGACGAGGAATGTGAAGCTGCACCAAGCAATCGTGACAAGATTATGATTATCGGTGGCGGTCCAAACCGCATAGGTCAGGGTATTGAGTTTGACTATTGCTGTGTACATGCAGCGCTGGCCTTACGTGAAGACGGTTACGAGACCATTATGGTCAACTGTAATCCTGAAACCGTATCGACTGACTATGACACTTCAGACCGTTTGTACTTCGAATCTATTACTCTGGAAGACGTGCTGGAAATCGTCCGTAAAGAACAGCCAAAAGGCGTGATTGTTCAATACGGTGGCCAGACGCCATTAAAATTAGCCCGTGCTTTGGAAGCGAATGGTGTGCCAATCATTGGCACATCGCCAGACGCCATTGACCGCGCTGAAGACCGTGAGCGTTTCCAGCAGGCAGTGGAGCGTTTGGGGTTAAAACAACCTCAAAATGCTACGGTCACTAGCCTTGAAGAAGCTATTGCTAAAGCCCCTACTATTGGTTACCCGATGGTGGTGCGCCCATCTTATGTATTAGGTGGCCGTGCTATGGAAATCGTTTATGACGACCAGGACCTGCGTCGTTATATGACCGAAGCGGTCAGTGTGTCGAACGACTCTCCGGTATTACTGGACCGTTTCCTTGATGACGCGATTGAAGTGGATATCGACGCCATTTGTGACGGCAAAGAAGTCATCATCGGCGGTATCATGGAACACATTGAGCAAGCCGGTGTGCACTCAGGCGACTCAGCCTGTACTTTACCACCACACAGCTTATCTGCCGATGTGCAGGACAGAATGCGTGAACAGGTGAAAAAGCTGGCACTTGAGCTGGGTGTGGTCGGCTTAATGAATACTCAGTTTGCGGTCAAAGATAACGAAATTTATTTGATTGAAGTGAATCCGCGTGCTGCCCGTACTGTGCCTTTTGTCTCTAAGGCTACAGGTATGGCGGTGGCTAAAGTAGGCGCCCGCTGTATGGCTGGCCAGTCTTTAGCTGCTCAGGGTATTACCAAAGAGATTATCCCGCCTTATTTCTCCGTGAAAGAAGTGGTGATCCCGTTCAATAAATTCCCTGGTGTCGATCCAATCCTAGGCCCTGAAATGCGCTCTACGGGCGAAGTTATGGGCGTGGGTGATAGCTTTGCAGAAGCTTTTGCCAAAGCAGAGTTAGGTGCAGGCACAGTGATCCCAACAGGTGGTCGTGCTTTACTTTCAGTGCGTGACAGCGATAAAGTGCGCGTTGTTGAATTAGCCAGAACTATGATTGAGCTGGGTTTTGAACTTGATGCTACAGGTGGTACAGCTAAAGCTTTAGAAGCAGCAGGCATAGAATGCCGTACTGTCAGCAAAGTATTCGAAGGCCGACCACATATTCTGGATAGAATCAAAAACGGTGAATACAGCTATATCGTGAACACTACTGAAGGGCGTCAAGCCATTGAAGATTCGAAAGTGTTACGCCGTGGCGCGTTGCAACACAAAGCCAACTACACCACAACGTTAAATGCAGCTTTTGCAACCTGTAAAGCCAATGCGGCCAATGCCTTTGCTACAGTTGCATCAGTACAGGAACTACATAAGAGAGTAAACGGATGAGTCAAATCCCTATGACTGTTGAAGGCGCTCAACGCTTGCGTGATGAATTGCATGAGCTGAAGACAGTAAAACGCCCGGCTATCATTCAGGCGATAGCCGACGCGCGTGAGCATGGTGATTTAAAAGAGAACGCGGAGTATCACGCTGCCCGTGAACAGCAGGGCTTTTGTGAAGGCCGCATTCAGGATATCGAAGCCAAGTTATCCAACGCACAGATCATCGATATCACTAAGTTGCCAAATAACGGCAAAGTGATTTTTGGTGCTACTGTGACTATTTTGAACCTGGATACGGAAGAAGAAGTGACTTACCGTATCGTAGGGGACGATGAAGCGGATATTAAAAACTTCAGGATTTCGGTGAATTCACCTATAGCCCGCGGTTTGATTGGTAAATCAGAAGAAGATGTGGTCACTATCAATACGCCAGCTGGTATGGTGGAGTTTGAGATCACTCAAGTGCAGTACTTATAAGCTGTATCTGCAACAAAAAGGCGGCTTAGGCCGCCTTTTTAGTCTTAATAACTCAGAGTGGATTGCCATGCAAAAACGCCAGACAAAGGCTTATCAGATCCAACAGATGGACCATGTGCTTTGGGTTCAGGTTTTTGGCGTGTCGAGCTTGCTGGGGACAGAAGAATATGTCAGGGATTTCCGCGCTTTGATTACTCCGGTTATAACGAAACCCTGGGCCGTTGTTCTGGATATCCGATTATGGCAAGCCAGTCCTGCGCAATCACTGCAGTTGTTAAAACAGAATTCTGAATGGGCTATTGCCAATAATTTACATCATGTCGAATTGTTGTTACCGGCGGATGAAATGCTGACATGGCAGTATCTAAAAGCCACTGAAGTAGAGAAGCCTGAGTATTTGACTCGGCATATCGCAGAAAGTGAAGAGTCGGCCCGCTTGAATTTGCAGGCCGCAGGTTACTTAAAAGGTGCAGATTAGCCCTTTGGAATATGTAACTTTTTCTCTTTGGCTGCGCGGTAAAGCACTAATATATGGCCAATCACCTGAACCTTTTGTGCTTTGGCTTCACGCACTATAGCGTCCATAATGGCTACTTTCTCTTCGCGGTCGATGCTTGGAACTTTAACTTTGATCAGTTCATGGTGCTCTAACGCCAAATCAATTTCGGCCATTACGCCTTCAGTGAGTCCGTTGCCACCCAGCAGAATGATGGGCTTTAACTCGTGTGCTTTGGCTTTTAAAAACTGTTTTTGTTTATTACTAAGGTTCATATATGTAGATTTTCCGTGTTGGAAAGCTTGAAATTACACTATTGTACCGCCATCTCGCTATGAAGACTATTTAAGAGTACTCAGATGACAAAGAAAAAACGTTCCGGCAGCTCCTCTCGCTGGTTACAGGAGCATGTAAGCGACCCTTTTGTGCAAAAAGCGCAGAAATTGGGTTTAAGATCCCGAGCCGCTTTTAAGCTGGATGAAATTCAGGACAAAGATAAACTGATCAAAACCGGCATGACAGTCGTAGATCTGGGGTCAGCACCTGGCAGTTGGTCTGCACGGGCTGTTGAATTAGTTGGTCAGTCAGGTTGTGTGGTGGCTTGTGATATTCTGCCGATGGACCCTTTAGCTGGTGTGGCTTTTTTACAGGGCGACTTTCGTGAAGAAGCTGTATTAAACGCCTTGTTAGAGCGCATAGGTGGCCGCAACGTGGACGTGGTTCTGTCTGACATGGCACCTAATATGAGTGGCAACAGCACAGTGGATCAGTCCAGAAGTATGTATCTTGTGGAACTGGCGTTGGAAATGTGTAACAACGTATTGAAGAAAAATGGCAGTTTTGTGGTCAAAGTATTTCATGGTGAAGGCTTCGAAACCTTTGTACAGCAGGTTCGCAGTGTATTTACCACGGTACGAATTCGTAAACCGGATTCGTCCCGGGCACGATCCAGTGAGACATATATCGTAGCGACAGGCTTTAAAGTCTAGTAAAGTAACGGTAGGTTCATTGTATCGTAACCGTTTTTGTAACTATTTTCGTAACTGAGAGGTTCTCACCTTGAGTGACATGGCAAAAAATCTCATCGTATGGCTGGTCATCGCCGTTGTATTGATGTCGGTATTTAATAGTTTTGGTCCTGCTGATAAAGCAGACAAGCAAATGAGTTATACCCAGTTTCTGAAAGAAGCCAATCAGGGCCAGATCCGCGAGGTGAAGGAACAGAATGGTGTCATCACGGGTATAAAACGTTCTGGTGACCGTTTTGAAACTGTGATCCCAACTGGCTACGATCCAAAGCTAATTGATGACATGTACAAAAATGACATCACCTTCTCTGGCACAGCACCTGAGAGTCCAAGCATGCTGGGGCAGATTTTCATCTCCTGGTTCCCAATGCTGTTGCTGATCGGCGTCTGGATTTTCTTTATGCGTCAGATGCAGGGCGGTGGTGGCAAAGGCGCTATGTCTTTTGGAAAGAGCCGTGCCCGCTTAATGGGCGAAGATCAAATCAAAACGACTTTTGCTGACGTGGCTGGTTGTGACGAAGCCAAAGAAGAAGTCACCGAGCTGGTAGATTATTTAAAAGACCCATCCCGCTTCCAGAAGTTGGGCGGTAAAATACCAAAAGGTATTTTAATGGTAGGGCCGCCAGGTACAGGTAAAACTTTGCTAGCCAAGGCCATTGCCGGTGAGGCGAAAGTACCGTTTTTTGCCATCTCAGGTTCTGACTTCGTTGAAATGTTTGTTGGTGTCGGCGCCAGCCGTGTGCGTGACATGTTTGAACAAGCAAAAAAGGCCGCTCCATGTATCATCTTTATTGACGAAATTGACGCCGTAGGCCGTCAGCGTGGTGCAGGTTTAGGTGGTGGTCATGATGAACGTGAACAAACTTTAAACCAGATGCTGGTAGAAATGGATGGTTTTGACGGTAACGAAGGTATCATTATTATCGCCGCGACCAACAGACCAGACGTGCTGGACGCCGCATTATTAAGACCAGGCCGTTTTGACCGTCAGGTGGTCGTAGGTTTACCTGATGTACGTGGCCGTGAACAAATTCTGAAAGTACACATGCGCAAAGTGCCGTTAGGTGACGATGTTAAGGCCAGTGTGATTGCTCGTGGTACTCCTGGTTTTTCTGGTGCAGATTTAGCCAACCTGGTGAACGAAGCCGCATTGTTTGCCGCCCGTGGTAACAGCCGTGTGGTTGGCATGGAAGAGTTTGAAAAAGCCAAAGATAAAATCATGATGGGTGCAGAGCGCCGCTCTATGGTGATGTCTGAAGCTGAAAAAGAAATGACTGCATACCACGAAGCAGGACACGCTATTGTGGGTTGTCTGGTGCCAGAGCATGATCCTGTACACAAAGTCACTATTATTCCTCGTGGCCGTGCTTTAGGTGTGACGTTCTTTTTACCTGAAGCTGATGCCATCAGTATCAGTCGTCGTAAATTGGAAAGTAAAATTTCAGTAGCTTACGGCGGTCGTTTGGCGGAAGAACTGATCTACGGTGGTGACGCTGTATCAACTGGTGCCTCGCAGGACATCAAATATGCGACTTCTATTGCGCGTAATATGGTGACTCAATGGGGCTTCTCAGACAAATTAGGTCCGCTGCTGTATGCCGAAGAAGAAGGTGAAGTATTCCTGGGCCGCAGTATGGGAAAAGCCAAGAATATGTCTGATGAAACGGCGAGTATTATCGATTCTGAGATCAAAGCCATCATCGATCGTAACTACAACAGAGCCAAAACCATGATTGAAGAAAACATGGATATTTTGCACGCAATGAAAGACGCGTTGATGTTGTATGAAACTATTGATTCCAGACAGATTGAAGATCTAATGAACCGTCGTACTGTGCGTCAGCCAGAGAACTGGGAGCCTAAAGATAAAAACAAAGGCTCCAACAGTGACGATTCTAAGCCTGTTGATACGGTCAGCCCGTCAGAGCCATCTACAGAAAATCCTCTGTAAATTATAAGTTTTTATGAATCAAACCCCGGGAGTTCCCGGGGTTTTGCTATGTGCAAGACCAGGGGGTGTCGCAACAGCCTGTATAACGCCTCCGGCTCAGGCGAAAGCAGGCTGCTTGTTGCGACTGTCCAGACGATGAAGGAGCTTTATTATGTTATTGCAGTTACCCCGTCAGCGGCAGTTGGATTTATCTCGCCCTAAAGTGATGGGTATTTTAAATATCACGCCGGATTCATTCTCCGATGGTGGTCGTTTTATTGGAAAAGAAGCTGCCATCAGACAAGCCAGGGCTATGCTGGACGCTGGCGCTGCTATTTTGGATATAGGCGGAGAGTCTACCCGCCCTGGAGCTGAAGAGGTTTCAGTGCAGCAGGAACTGGACAGAGTCCTGCCGGTGATTGAGGCTATTCGCTCTGAGTTAGATTGCGTGATTTCTATTGATACCTGTAAAACACAAGTGATGAAAGAGGCTGTGGCTGCTGGTGCTGATATCATCAATGATATTAGAGCTTTATTGGACACTGGAGCTGTCAACTTTGCCGCCTCGGCGCAGGTCCCTGTCTGCCTGATGCATATGCAAGGGCAACCCAGAACTATGCAGCATGCTCCTTTGTATCAGGATGTAGCGAAAGAAGTGTGTGATTTTCTGATACAAAGAGCAGAGGTTTGTCTCGCCGCAGGTATTCCTAAAGGTCAGATCATTCTCGACCCAGGTTTTGGTTTTGGTAAAAGTCTGCAACATAATTATCAATTGTTAAGTCAGCTTTCAGTCTTCATGTCGCATCATTATCCTGTTTTAGTTGGCATGTCGCGAAAATCAATGATTGGTCAATTATTAAACCTTCAGGCTGATGAACGTTTGGCAGGTAGTTTGGCCTGTGCCACAATAGCTGTCATGAAAGGTGCCCGCATTATCCGCGTGCATGATGTGAAAGAAACTGTGCAGGCCGTGGCCGTTGCTTGTGCCACTTTATTTGGAGTAGAGCATGTCTAGGAAGTATTTTGGCACTGATGGGGTGCGTGGCAAAGTGGGTGAGTTTCCAATCACCCCTGAATTTGCAATGAAGTTAGGTTGGGCGGCTGGTCGTGTGTTATCGCAGCGTGGTACCAAAAAAGTACTGATAGGAAAAGATACACGGATTTCCGGGTATTTACTGGAAACTGCGCTAGAAGCTGGTTTAGTGGCTGCTGGTGTCGATGTACGTTTATTAGGCCCTATGCCAACTCCAGCCGTTTCTTACCTGACCCGCACTTTCCGTGCTGAGGCTGGTATTGTGATTAGTGCATCACATAATCCTTATTATGATAACGGCATTAAGTTTTTCTCGGCCGATGGTACTAAGTTACCAGATGACGTCGAACTCGCTATCGAAGAAGCCATGGAACAGCCTATGGTCTGTGAATCATCCGAACGTTTGGGCAAAGCCATGCGTATTGATGACGCGGCTGGTCGTTATATTGAATTCTGCAAAAGCCATATGCCAAACCACTTGTCATTAAGTGGTTTAAAAGTGGTGCTCGACTGTGCGCATGGCGCCACTTACCACATAGCTCCAAATGTATTCCGTGAATTAGGTGCCGAGGTTCAGGCCATAGGCGTCAGTCCTAATGGTTTAAACATCAACGACCATTGTGGTGCTACCCATACCGATCTGTTGCAACAGACTGTAATAGAGACAGGCGCTGACTTAGGTATTGCTTATGATGGTGATGGCGATCGGGTCATGATGGTAGACCACACCGGCCGCGTGATTGATGGTGATGAAATCGTTTATATCATTGCCCGCAATGCACAAAAGCTGAATAAGCTACAGGGCGGAGTCGTGGGTACTTTAATGAGTAATATGGGTCTGGAACTGGCTCTGGCTGAGTTGGGTATTCCTTTTGCTCGCTCTAATGTTGGCGATCGTTATGTGGTTGAAATGCTGGCGCAGAAAAACTGGCGTATTGGTGGCGAAAATTCCGGTCACGTACTGAATCTGGACCACGCAGGAACAGGCGACGGTATTATTGCTTCTATTCAGGTATTAACCGCTATGTTGGAAGCAAAATTATCTTTAGCTGAATTGGCCCAAGGCATGACTAAATTGCCACAGGTGCTGGTGAACGTGAAGTTTGAAAAAGGCACAGCCCCTTTAGAAAACTTACACGTCAAGAAAGTCATACAGCAAGTTGAGCAGCAGTTGAACGGTCAGGGACGCGTTTTGATCCGAAAATCCGGTACAGAGCCATTGATCCGTGTAATGGTAGAAGGAAGAATACAAGACGAAGTACAGAATTTAGCGCAAAAAATAGCCGATGCAGTCAAGGTCGCTAGCTAAAAACTGTTAATTTAGTCATCAAGTCTTGTCTGTGCGGGCGAGGTTAGTTACTATCTCGCCCGTTTTAATTCAGAGGCAATAACATGAGACAACGCAAGCCGTTAGTGGTCGCTAACTGGAAAATGAATGGCAATTCTGAGCTGGTTCAACAGATGTCAGAAGCCTTGTCTGTGTTAAAACAGCCTCTACCTGATATTTTGATCTGCCCTCCGGTAATTTTTCTTGCCGACTTTCCAAAACATCCTAATTATAAGTTGGGTGCTCAGAATCTGAGCGAACAGTTGGTGGGGGCCTTTACCGGTGAAATCTCTGCGGATATGCTGTGTACGTCTGGAGCTTCTTCTGTAATCGTTGGCCATTCAGAACGTCGTGCTCTTTACGGCGAACAAGACTCTGTGATCAGTCAGAAAGTAAAAGTAGCCATCGAAGCAGGTCTTACACCAATACTTTGTGTGGGCGAGACATTAGCACAAAGAGAAGAAGAAAAAACTTTGCAGGTTCTTGCACGGCAATTGGATGCGGTGTATGCTGCGCAGCCTCATTTACTGGCGCATTCTGTAGTAAGTTACGAACCGGTTTGGGCCATAGGCACAGGTCGCACAGCAACCCCAGAACAAGCCCAGCAAGTGCATCAGTTTATACGTCAGCATCTGGCGCAATATGATGCGGAAGCTGCAAATGAGTTAAGAATTATTTATGGTGGCAGTGTCACTGCTGCTAATTGTGAAGCCCTGTTTGCAGAGGCGGATATAGACGGCGCTCTTATTGGTGGCGCCAGTTTAAAAGTGGCAGATTTTTCTGCGATTTGCACAATGGCAAAGGATTCATAATGTACGAATTGTTTATTGTATTGTATCTGTTGGTCGCTTTAGCGCTGATCGTTCTGGTGTTAATCCAGCATGGTAAAGGTGCGGATATGGGCGCTTCTTTTGGTGCTGGTGGTTCAGCTACTATTTTCGGTTCTTCAGGTTCAGGTAACTTTTTAACTCGTACTACCACAGTACTGGCGACTTTGTTTTTCGCTTTGAGTCTGTTGTTGGGTAACCTGAGTACAGACCGTGTGAAAGCTGTAGACGAATGGCAGGATTTATCAGTGCCAGTTGAAACTAAAGCAGCTGATGCAACAGAAGAGAAAAAGCCAGCATCAGATATTCCTGTAGGAAACTGATTGCACTTCTGATTTTCAGCCGAGATGGTGAAATTGGTATACACGCTACCTTGAGGTGGTAGTGCCTTCGGGCGTGCGGGTTCAAGTCCCGCTCTCGGCACCAATATTCAAAGCACAACAAGCAATGCTTGCGATAGTCAGACCAGGACTATATAATGTGCGTCGTTTACGGACGCGGGATGGAGCAGCCTGGTAGCTCGTCGGGCTCATAACCCGAAGGTCGTCGGTTCAAATCCGGCTCCCGCAACCAAATTCGCACGGTGAAGTAAATATGAAGAAAAAGCCTACGGGCTCCTCTTTATAACCCCGGGCGAAGGGTGTCGGTTTAAATCCGGCTCCCGCAACCAACTTTCTCACTGAATAAAGTTTTTAAATTCTTTATATCGAAATGAGTAAGTTCATAGTAAGTTGCTTCTTTTGGAAGCAAATGTGTGGCCCAGGTTATACAGTTCGCTGTGAAACCTACAGAATTCAGGATTTTGATTGGCGATATCAAAGTCCAGTCAGCTCTAAAGTCGCCCCGAGATTTCGGGGCGTTTTTATATCTGGCGACAAGGTTTTATTACTATTCTGGGCTCTATGCCCTTTTTTTATTTCTGGAGGTCTCTTTGACTAAACAAGAACAGCAGTTAACTGAGCTGTTAACGCCAACAGTAGAAGCCGCAGGCTTTGAGCTGGTCGGCATAGAGTTCGTTCGTGCTGGACGTCACTCTATTCTGCGGGTTTATATTGACCATCAGGATGGTATTACCGTGGACCACTGCGCCACTGTAAGCCGCGAAGTGAGTGCGTTACTTGATGTTGAAGACCCTATACCGAATGAATATTACCTTGAAGTGTCCTCTCCTGGTTTAGACCGCCCACTTTTTACTCCTGCTCATTTTGCCAAAGTTGTTGGCCAGATCATTGAAGTAAAATTGGCTATTCCTCAGGATGGACGTCGCAAATTTAAAGGCCTGCTGACACAAATCGAAGACGATATGTTAGTAGTGGAAGTGGATGGCAAACTCTACCGTTTGCTGATGGATAACGTAGATAAAGCGAACGTAGTACCTGTGTTCTGATACACAGGTCAAAGCGAGGCAAAATAATATGGCTAAAGAAATTTTATTAGTAGTAGACGCGGTCTCGAACGAAAAGTCAGTTCCGCGTGAGAAAATTTTCCAGGCGTTAGAGTACGCGTTAGCGGCCGCCACTAAAAAGAAAAACGAAGGCGACATCGAAGTCCGCGTAGCAATCGATCGTAAAACTGGCGCTTATGAAACTTTCCGTCGCTGGTTGGTGATCCCCGACGAGCAGGTACAGGAACACCCGTACCGCGAAATCACTTTGTCTGCGGCTCAATATGACGAACCTCATTTACAAGTAGGCGATTATGTTGAAGAGCAAATCGACTCTATTACTTTTGACCGTATCACCACCCAAATGGCGAAACAGGTCATAGTACAAAAAGTACGAGAAGCTGAGCGTTCACAAGTAGTTGAAGCTTATGTCGATCAGGTCGGTGAATTAGTCACTGGCGTGGTAAAAAAAGTAAACCGTGACAGCATCATTGTTGACTTAGGTAACAATGCAGAAGCTATGTTGGCTAAAGAAGAAATGTTGCCACGAGAGACTTTCCGTCCAGGCGATCGTATCCGCACTTTATTGTATGAAGTAAAGCCAGAAGCACGTGGTGCTCAGCTGTTTTTAAGCCGCACCCGTCCTGAAATGCTGATCGAATTGTTCCGCATTGAAGTGCCGGAAATCGGCGAAGAGATGATCGAAATCCGCGGCGCCGCGCGCGATCCAGGTTCACGCGCTAAAATCGCTGTGAAAACCAACGACCGTCGTATCGACCCTGTAGGTGCTTGTGTTGGTATGCGTGGTTCACGTGTACAAGCTGTATCCAGCGAATTAACAGGCGAACGTGTTGATATCGTTTTATATGATGACAACCCGGCACAATTTGTGATTAACGCTATGTCTCCGGCAGAAGTGGCTTCCATCATCGTTGATGAAGACAAGCACTCTATGGACATCGCAGTAGAAGACAGCAATCTGGCGATGGCCATTGGCCGCGCTGGTCAGAACGTACGTTTAGCTAGTCAGTTAACTGGCTGGGAACTCAACGTGATGACGGTTTCTGCCATGAAAACCAAACACCAGGAAGAAAATGCCAAGGTGTTGGAACTGTTTATGACTGCACTGGAAATCGACGAAGATTTTGCCGGTGTATTAGTAGACGAAGGTTTCTCGACTTTAGAAGAAATCGCTTATGTACCGGTCAGCGAACTGTTGTCTATCGATGGCCTGGACGAAGATACTGTAGAAGAGTTACGTAAACGTGCTAAAGCCGTGTTAACTACACGCGCTCTGGCCAGCGAAGAATCACTGGAAGCTCAACGCCTAGTGAAGCATTAGTTAATCTGCCAGGTGTTGGTACCCACACAGCTTATGTGTTGGCCAGCAAAGGCGTCATCACTCTTGATGACCTGGCAGAGCTTGGGGTAGATGATTTGATTGAAATCGAAAAAATGACTGAAGAAAAAGCGGCAGAGCTGATTATGGCTGCCCGTAATATTGTTTGGTTCAGTGAAGACAAATAAGTGGGTCAACGGAGGTAAAAACTGACATGGCAGATGTAACCATAGAAAAACTGGCCAGTGACGTCAATACGACTGTTGATCGCATAATCCAACAGTTTGCGGACGCAGGCATAACAAAACAAGTCGGCCAAATGGTCAATGAAGAAGAGAAAAAAACGCTTCTGGATCACTTAAGCCGTGCCCATGGCGGTCAGTCCGCTGAACCGTCTAAACTGACGTTAGTTCGTAAAGAAAAAACCACTCTGAGTGTGGCTGGTGGCGCTGGTCGCAACCGTGAAATTCAGGTGGAAGTGCGCAAGCAAAAAACTTTTGTTAAACGTCCTTCTGGCGAAGAAGCTGCAAAACTGGCTGAAGAAGAACGTATTGCTGCTGAACAAGCCGCAGAGGCTGCTCAGCGCGAACAAGAGCGTTTAGCCGCTGAGCAAAAAGCGAAAGAAGAAGCTAATCGTAAAGCAAAAGAAGAAGCAGAACGCAAAGCTGCTGAACAGAAGAAACGTGACGAAGCAAAACATGCTCAGTTAATGAAAGACGATCCGGAAGAAGCGGCTCGTCGTGCGGCGAAAGAAGAAGCTAAGGCTGAAGCTGAACGCATCAAAGCACAACAGGAAGCTGAGCAGTTACGTAAGCTGGAAGCTGAAGCAAAACAACAAGCTGAAGCCGCACGTCGTTTAGCCGAAGAAAATGCGGAACGCTGGGCTAAAGAAGAGACTAAACCAGCAGAAGAAGCTGATTATCACTTAACCAGCAATGTCTACGCCAAAGCTGCTGAAGACGAAGTGGACGCCCGTGAAGAACGTGGTGGCGTCGTACGACGAAAAAAGCACCTGCCGGCAAAGCCAAGAAAAAAGATGATGTAGATGATAAAGACGCCTTTAACCGCGCTAATCGTCACAAGAAAAAGAAAACGCCTGTCAGCATGCAGCATGGCTTTAACAAACCAGCTCAGCCAGTAGAACGTGAAGTGAAGATTGGCGAAACCATCACTGTCGCTGAATTAGCTTCCAAGATGGCTGTTAAAGCGTCTGAAGTGATCAAGGTCATGATGAAAATGGGTGCTATGGCAACCATTAACCAGGTGATTGACCAGGAAACTGCAGCTATTGTTTGTGAAGAAATGGGCCACAAGTTCACTCTGACCAAAGAAAACGAGCTGGAAGAAGCGGTGATGTCTGACCGTGAAGGTCAAGGCGAGTTAGAACCACGTGCTCCGGTTGTGACCGTTATGGGTCACGTTGACCATGGTAAAACCTCTACGCTGGATTACATCCGTAAAGCCAAAGTAGCAGCTGGCGAAGCCGGTGGTATTACTCAGCATATCGGTGCTTACCATGTAGAAACAGAACGCGGTATGGTCACTTTCCTGGATACTCCTGGTCACGCGGCTTTTACTTCAATGCGTGCCCGTGGTGCGAAAGCCACAGATATCGTTATTCTGGTGGTTGCAGCAGATGATGGCGTGATGCCACAAACTAAAGAAGCTATTCAGCATGCTAAAGCTGCTGGCGTGCCTCTGGTTGTTGCTGTCAACAAGATGGATAAACCGGATGCAGATCCGGATCGTGTTCGTAACGAATTATCTCAGTACGGCGTTATTTCTGAAGATTGGGGCGGTGATACTCAATTCGTGCCTATCTCTGCAAAAACCGGTATGGGTATCGACGACCTGCTGGAAGCTATCCTGAACCAGGCTGAACTGCTTGAATTAAAAGCAGTGAAAAAAGGTCTGGCCCGTGGTGTGGTGATTGAATCCCGTCTGGATAAAGGCCGTGGTCCTGTGGCGTCTATTCTGGTGCAGGAAGGTACGCTGCAACAAGGCGAGATCGTACTTTGTGGCTTTGAATACGGCCGTGTTCGTGCAATGCGCGATGAAAACGGCAAAGAAATCAAAGTAGCTGGCCCGTCTATTCCGGTAGAGATCTTAGGTCTGTCCGGTGTACCTCAGGCAGGTGATGAAGTGACTGTAGTAAAAGATGAGCGTAAAGCCCGTGAAGTTGCTTTGTACCGTCAAGGTAAATTCCGTGATGTTAAACTGGCTCGTCAGCAAAAATCTAAGCTGGAAAACATGTTTGCCAACATGTCTGAAGGTGATGTGGCAGAACTGAATATAGTTCTGAAAGCTGACGTACAAGGTTCTGTCGAAGCGATCAGCGAATCCTTAAGCCGTCTGTCGACTGATGAAGTGAAAATCAAAATCATCGGTAGTGGTGTGGGCGGTATTACTGAAACTGACGCGACGCTTGCAGCTGCATCATCGGCTATCGTGATCGGCTTCAACGTACGTGCAGAAGGTACTGCCCGTAAGATCATCGAAGACGAGAACCTGGACTTACGTTACTACAGCATCATTTATGAACTGTTAGACGAAGTTCGTGCAGCGATGACAGGTATGTTAGCGCCTGAGTTTAAACAACAGATCATTGGTCTGGCTCAGGTTCGTGCCGTGTTCCGCTCACCGAAGTTTGGTGCTATCGCAGGTTGTATGGTGACCGAAGGTGTGATTAAACGTAACGCACCAATTCGTGTACTGCGTGACAACGTAGTTATTTTCGAAGGTGAACTGGAGTCCTTACGTCGTGTCAAAGACGACGTATCCGAAGTACGCAACGGCTTCGAGTGTGGTATCGGCGTGAAAAACTACAACGACGTGCGTGAAGGCGACCAGATTGAAGTGTTTGAAGTGGTTCAGGTGGAACGTACTTTATAACAGCTTTAAGTTGGTAAATATAAAGTTGAAGAAATCGGCAGGGGCATAGGCCCCTGTTTCTTTCTGCTCACATGTGTTGGAAAGAGTTATGGCTAAAGAATTTACCCGGGTAGACCGTCTGTCGCAGCAAATGCAGCAGGAAATCGCAGTGATTTTACAACGTGAAATCAAAGACCCACGTTTACACAACATGATTACAGTGTCAGATGTGGATGTGTCGCGTGATTTATCGCACGCCAAAATTTTTGTCACTTTTTTAGGCTTAGAAGCTGAAAAGGTAAAAGCAAACCTGGATATTTTAAATGACGCTTGTGGTTATATCCGCAGTCTGATCGCTAAGCGTATTCAGGCCCGTATCGTACCTACTATACGTTTTTACTTTGATGAGTCGTTGGACCAAGGTATTCGTATGGCGAATCTGGTTGAACAGGTACGCCGTGACGATGAGAAGCGTCGTATTGAAGCAGGTCAGGAACCAGAGCGTAAAGCTAAGGTTGGTAAGGACGAGGAAGAGTAATGGCGCGTCGTGCAGTCCACGGCATTTTGTTACTTGATAAGCCGTTAGAAATTTCCAGCAATGGTATTTTACAGCGCGTGCGTTGGTTGTATCAGGCGGAAAAGGCTGGCCACACCGGCGCTTTAGATCCATTAGCCAGTGGCTTATTACCGATTTGTTTTGGTGAGGCCACTAAGTTTTGTCAGTTTTTATTAGACACTGACAAAACCTATCTGGTGACTGCACATTTTGGTGTGCGCACTGACACCAGTGATGCGGCAGGTGAAATCATCAGTCGTAAGCCTGTGAGCTTTGATCAAGCCATGCTTGAGCAGATGATGCAGCAGTTCCGTGGTCCGCAGATGCAAGTCCCGACTATGTTTTCGGCTTTAAAGTATCAGGGGCAGCCGTTGTACAAGTATGCCCGTCAGGGCATTGAAGTACCACGTGAAGCTCGGCCTATCACTATCTTCCGTTTTGAATTGCAGCAGTTTGATGGCGAATACGCCAGCTTTCTGGTGCATTGCAGCAAAGGCACTTATATCCGAACCTTAATCGATGATTTAGGTGAGGCTTTAGGTTCTGGGGCTTATGTCAGCGCCTTGCGCCGTATTCATGTTGGGCCATTTCATGCGGAGCAAATGCTGACGCAAGAACAGTTGGTGCCTTTAAATGACAAGCAGGATTGGGCAGGCTTAGACGCTTTATTATTGCCTATGGATTTGGCTTTAACTGGCTTACCGCAACTGCAACTGAATGAAGCGCAGCAAAAACGTCTGGTCCATGGTCAAACTGTGGTGTTGAGTGATGCTGAGCTGGCCGATTTAGGCACTGAAGCTGCTGATGCTATTAAGTTGTATGGGCCAGAACAGCAGTTTATTGGTGTGGCTTCGTTAGAAGCTGGCGTGTTGTCGGTACGACGATTACTGAATACCAGCATGTGGCAAACACCAGCTTTATAATAGTACTTGTCAGTTCAATACAAAACGCATAGAATGCGCGCTCATTTTCGTTGTTGCTGGATTAGTGGCCGGCACAACATATCTCTCTATTGGAGGCTCTATGTCACTAACTACAGCTGAAAAAGCGCAAATCTTAGCAGATTTCGCTGTTAAACAAGGCGATACCGGTTCACCAGAAGTACAAGTTGCTTTATTAACTGCAACTATTGCTAAGTTACAACCGCACTTTGCTGACCACAAGCACGACCACCACTCACGTCGTGGCCTGTTACGTATGGTTAGCCAACGTCGTAAGTTATTAGATTACTTAAAAGGCAAAGACGGTCAGCGTTACGCTACTCTGATCGAGCGTTTAGGTCTGCGTCGTTAATTCGCAGCTTATGCCTGAAAAAGCCAGTCCTCGACTGGCTTTTTTACATTTTGCTCTCCTGCAAATGCCCTTCGGGCCAGCTGAAGCTGTTAAAAATAGTTCCAGGCGATTTTTTACATTTTGCTCTCCTGCAAATGCCCTTCGGGTCAGCTGAAGCTGTTAAAAATAGCTCCAGGCGATTTTTTACATTTTTGATGTCCTGCAAAATGCCCTGTCGGGCCAACACGGCACAGAAAAAATTCATACCAATGCAACTTAATGCCTGCATGATGTTCTTACCGCCCGGACATGCTTAAATTTTATACCCAACGACTCTGGTCCCAGCTATCTTTTAAGCGGTGTAACAGGCTATACTGTGCCGCGAAAAACAGACCAAAAGACTCCGCGAAAAAACGCGAAAAATAGAAAGGAAATAATCAGTGAACCCCATCGTAAAATCATTCCAGTTTGGCCAACACACTATTACTCTGGAAACCGGCGTTATCGCCCGTCAAGCTGACGCGGCTGTACTTGCAAGCATGGGTGATACCTCTGTGTTAGTCACAGTGGTAGGTAAAAAACAACCTAAACCTGGTCAGGATTTTTTCCCTCTGACCGTAAACTACCAGGAAAAAACTTATGCGGCAGGCCGTATCCCTGGTGGTTTCTTCAAGCGTGAAGGCCGTCCGTCAGAAGGCGAGACGTTAATTTCACGTTTAATCGACCGTCCAATCCGTCCATTATTCCCTGAAGGCTTCACCAACGAAGTTCAGGTGATAGCCACTGTCGTTTCTGTACAACCTGAAATTCAACCGGACATCATCTCTATCATTGGTACTTCTGCTGCTCTGGCTATTTCTGGTATCCCGTTCAGTGGTCCGTTAGGTGCGGCTCGTGTTGGTTACGTAAACAACCAGTACGTACTAAACCCATCTGAAGTTGAATTAAAAGACAGCAAATTAGATTTGGTTGTAGCTGGTACTGCAAACGCTGTATTGATGGTTGAATCTGAAGCTGGCGTATTGTCAGAAGAAGTGATGTTAGGTGCTGTAGTGTTTGGTCATGACCAAATGCAAACTGTGATCAACGCCATCAACGAATTCGCAGCTGAAGCAGCAAAACCGGCCTGGAACTGGGTCGCTCCAGCTAAAAACGAAACGCTGAGCAGCAAAATTGCTGCTCTGGCTACAGCTCCGGTAGGCGAAGCGTACCGCATCACTGAAAAAGCTAAACGTTACGAAACTATTGGTGCAATCAAAGCTGAAGTTTTTGCCCAGATCAAAGCTGAATTAGCTGAAGGCGAAGCCTTCGATGAAACTGAAGCCAATGAGCTGTTCCACAGTCTGGAAAGCCAGATTGTACGTAGCCGCATCATCAAAGGTGAGCCACGTATCGACGGTCGTGATAACGAAATGGTTCGTGCGTTAAGCGTGATGACTGGTTTATTACCTCGTACACACGGTTCAGCCTTGTTCACTCGTGGTGAAACTCAGGCTTTAGTGACTTGTACTTTAGGTACTGCTCGTGATGCACAAACCGTAGATGACTTGCTGAGCGAAAAAACGGATCATTTCCTGTTCCACTACAACTTCCCTCCGTTCTCTGTGGGCGAGACAGGTATGGTCGGTTCACCAAAACGTCGCGAAATCGGTCATGGCCGTTTAGCTAAACGTGGTGTAGCTGCAGTCATGCCAGATTTCAATGACTTCCCGTACACAGTACGTATGGTATCTGAAATCACTGAATCAAACGGTTCAAGCTCTATGGCTTCAGTCTGTGGTTCTTCATTAGCTCTGATGGATGCTGGTGTACCTATCAAAGCTTCTGTCGCTGGTATCGCTATGGGTCTTGTGAAAGAAGGCGACGAATTTGTTGTTCTGTCTGACATTTTAGGTGATGAAGATCACTTAGGTGATATGGACTTTAAAGTCGCTGGTACTACTGAAGGTATTACTGCGCTGCAGATGGATATCAAAATTGAAGGTATCACTAAAGAGATCATGCAGATCGCTCTGAAACAAGCCAAAGCAGCCCGTATTCATATTCTGAACGTGATGGACCAGGCGATCAGCACCCACCGTGAAGAGCTGTCTGAACATGCTCCACGTATTTACACTTTAAAAATCAACCCGGAAAAAATCCGTGATGTGATTGGTAAAGGTGGTGCGGTCATTCGTCAAATCACTGAAGAGTCTGGTACTACGATCGAAATCGAAGATGACGGTACAGTGAAAATCGCTGCAACTAACTCACAAGCTGCCAACATTGCCATCAACAAAATTGAAGCTATCACAGCTGAAATCGAAGTAGGTGCAGTGTATCAGGGTGAAGTAGTACGTATTGTTGACTTCGGTGCTTTCGTTAACGTTCTGCCAGGTAAAGATGGTTTAGTTCACATTTCACAAATCTCTGATGAGCGCGTGAGTAATGTAGCTGACCACCTGGCTATAGGCCAGAAAGTGGCTGTGAAAGTGATGGAAGTGGACAAGCAAGGTCGTGTGCGTTTAAGCATTAAAGAAGCTCAGGACAAACCTGCAGCTATTGAGTCTGCCGATGCTGTTGAAGCTCAGTAAGGTCTCAAACCTGACCAAAAAAGCGGTGCTGCTTACAGCACTGCTGGCTCTGGGCGCTTGCGCCCAGAAACCTTCGACTGAAGTTGCTGTACTGGTAGAAAATCCACTGGCACCAGAATCAGTTCCTGTTTCTTATCGCACTGAAATAGCGATAGCCCGTATTTCAGAACTGCTGACCAAAGCCGAAGCTACAGATGAACAGCGCGCCCGGTTATTTTACGACCGTGGTGTTATGTACGACAGCGTAGGTTTGCGTTCTTTGGCACGTTTTGATTTCCTGCGCGCTTTGCGTTTACAGCCAGATATGGCAGATGCCTATAACTTTATTGGCATTCACCATACCTTGGTAGGCAATTACACCGAAGCTTATGAGTCTTTTGATGCTGCTTTAGAGTTGGCACCAGATTATGATTATGCCTATTTAAACCGGGGTATAGCTCTGCTGTATGACAGTAAAGTCGATCTGGCCGTCGGAGACTTTGAGTCATTTTATCTGGCTAAGCCAGAAGATCCATACCGCTCATTGTGGTTGTATTTTGCGGATGCCAAGTTATCAGCACCTGAAGCTCAGGCGCGATTAGCTTTGAATCAGTCAAAGTTGGATCAAAAACATTGGGCAAGCTCCATAGTGGCTTTTTATCTGGGGAAAATCTCAGAACAGGAGTTATTAGAAATTGCTGCCAATGTAAATTCAGATCCACAGCAGCTGGCTGAACGTTTATGCGAAGTTTATTTTTATCTGGCCAAATGGCATGAGCAACAAAACCCGACCAAAGCACTGGATTACTATAAAAAAGTACTGGCGACTAATGTGTATGAGTTTGTTGAACATCGTTACGCCCGAATCGAAATGAACAGGTTGCGTGGTTTAGATGCAAGCGCTGCTCCAGTTAATTAACAGACTGATGCAACTCAATAAAAAAAGCCGGTTTTCTGGCTTTTTTATTTTTAAGCCCATTCTGTTTATCCTGATGATCGCTTACTTATCTGGTTGTGAGCCAGCGCTTGAGCATTTGCCTGAGCAGCAATTAATGGATAAAGCTCAACAAGGTAATGGTGCTGCCGCAGTACTGCTTGCGAAAAAGCGGGAACAGCAAGCTGATTTTCCAGCAGCACTAAACTGGTACCAAAAAGCCATAGATGCCGGGTTTAGAAATGAGCTTACAGCCCTTATTACGCTGAAAAAGCAACAGGATGGCTTTTTAGCGGCTGCTGGTTATCTTGAGTACTACCTGCAGCAACAGCAGGGATTAAGCGGCGCAGAGACTGATTTAGCCGCTAATTATGGCCTTTGGCAGTATGTTCAAAGTCCCACTCATGCCATATCAAACTCACATTCTTCCTGCAGCCTGACGTTACAGCCTGTAGTTCAGTCCGAAGCGGGTAGTAATCGCCTGATGTCGTTATTGCAACAGTGGCAACAGGATCCACAGTTATCTGCGTTGTCTGTGTGTTTTTTACCTGAGCTCAGAGTCAATAGCACAGACTTGCAGTGCAGTCACCAGTCAGGGCAACGCATTCAGTGTCAGTATCAGGTATTAATGCAAAAGGTAGCTCAGGGGGGCTTTACTCAATTACTTGTGGTTGCAGGAGAGGGGAACGCCAATTATAACAATGGCATAGTTCAACTATCTGAGAGCAGTTCCTTTGAAGTGTTCCGGCATGAGTTTGCCCATATTCTGGGGTTTATCGATGAATACAGTTTAAGTACGGAAGTCGCGCAAGCTGAATGCAGCAACGACAAAATCAGGCCTAATCTGCTGACAGATGAAAAGCAGCTTCAGTTCTATCTGAAACATTGGCAACTGGAGCCGCATCAGGTGCAGTTATACCCGGTAGATAGCTGTAACCAGGCAGGAAAACAAGCTTACGCACCAGTAAAGACCTTAAGTTTTATGCGCTCCCACGAGGCCGAAGTACCAGATCTGTATGTTGAGTTGATGCAGAAGGTCTTAACCAGGCCCGAACTAATTATGCCAGTGCAGTATTTTTACGCTTATTTGGCCAGACAACAGCAAGATTGGCATAGCTGGAAGTTACTGATGGAACAGGCTGCGAAGCAGGGGTATCCTGATGCACAAGAGTCTATGCACAAGGCGACAGTTACTCCGACAGCTCCGTAAGCTCACGGCTTAACAAATCAGCGTCACCCAAATTCAGCTCAAGTAAACGGCGTAAATGACTGGCTGAGTCTATATCTATTTTGTCACAACGCACACCCACAGAAGAACCATGTAAATGCGCTACCGTGACATCCATCGATAAATCCAGACCAGATTCGTTCAGTTGAAACTGTAACTGAAAGTGCTGACCTGACTGTAACTCTGAAGAGGCGTCCAGTTGCAACAGGGCACCTTTGAGAGATAAGTCCTGCAATTGGCCAGTGTAGAGAGCTTCATTATTTTTAAGTTGTACCGGACCGGAAAATAACACCCGGCTAAAACGTCTGTTGTCCATACCAAATCCTTCAGTTCGTTGCTTTGAGCATAGTTGTTTTCGGAATGAAAAGACAGAACGGGCAGTTAAATTTAACTGCCCGTACAATGAGTTATCTTAACTGACTTCTTCACCAGCTGCCTGGCGATCTGCATGATAACTCGATCGCACGAACGGGCCTGAGGCAACGTGTTTAAAGCCTAACTCGTAACCAATACGTTTAATTTCGTCAAATTCATCCGGAGAAACGTACCGTTTTACCGGTAAATGATGCTTGCTTGGCTGCAGGTACTGGCCTACGGTCAGCATATCGACGTTATGAGCACGTAAATCGCGCATCACTTCGATGATCTCTTCTGTGGTTTCACCTAACCGACCATCAGGCCTGATTTGGTTGATACTTCAGGATGAGCTTCTTTGTAGCGACGCAGTAATTCCAGTGACCACTTGTAGTCAGCACCAGGGCGAGCCAGTTTGTATAAACGTGGCGCAGTTTCCAGGTTGTGGTTAAACACGTCTGGTGGGGTTTGCGTCAGAATATCCAAAGCTGCATCCATACGGCCACGGAAGTCCGGCACCAGGACTTCAATTTTAATAGCCGGACTTTCGCGACGGATTGAGCTGATGCAGTCGGCAAAATGCTGTGCACCACCATCACGTAAGTCATCACGGTCTACCGAAGTGATCACCACATATTTCAGCGCCATATCTTTGATGGTCAGTGCCAGTTTTTCCGGCTCTTCTGCGCTTGGTGGCAGAGGACGACCATGAGCGACATCGCAAAACGGACAACGTCTGGTGCAGATGGCACCTAAAATCATAAAAGTGGCTGTACCGTGGTTAAAACACTCGGACAGGTTAGGACAGGACGCTTCTTCACAGACCGAATGCAAACCATGTTTGCGCATAGCGCCTTTGATTTGTTCAATACGGTCTGTGCTGCGTGGTAATTTGATTTTTAACCAGTCTGGCTTACGTAACATTTCGTCACGTTCAGTTGGTAATACTTTGACTGGGATCAGGGCCATTTTGTCGGCATCACGTAACTTAACGCCTGGTTCCATACGAGCTGTTTTGATGGTCATATTACTCACTTAACCCTGTTTTGTGCTCAATCTGGCTCACCGCCAGTTGAGCCACAAATTGTGACTGCAAAGCTTGTTTTGCTTCGTCCACGCTTTGTGGACCTGCAATATCTTTGGTTTGGATCATCTGCATGCCGGCATAACCACATGGATTGATCCTGGAAAAAGGTGACAAATCCATATTCACATTTAAAGCCAGACCATGAAAGGTACAGCCTTTTCGCACCCGCAATCCAAGCGAAGCGACTTTTTGTTCCTGTACGTAGACACCGGGTGCATCGGCTTTGGCATAAGCTGAAATACCGTAAGAAGCCAAAGCTCTGATGATGACTTGTTCAATCAAAGTCACCAATTCACGCACACCCAGCTTACGTCTTTTGATATCCAACAACACATAAGCGACCAACTGGCCAGGACCGTGATACGTCACCTGGCCGCCTCTGTCGACTTGCACTACGGGGATATCACCCGGCATCAGCAGATGTTCTGCTTTACCAGCCTGACCCTGAGTAAAGACCGGGTCATGTTCAACAAACCACAGCTGGTCCGGACTTTGTTCGGTCCGCTCATCTGTATATTTTTGCATGGCTTGCCATACCTGAACATAAGGCTGGCGCCCTAAATCCCGTATCACTAAGCCTTGAGAGTCAACCACAACGAACTCCGGTTCAGTTGAAAGTGCTGATATTATACCTGCTCTGCCAGCAAAAAGGGCAGTGCCACTCGTCAGATCACATAACGAACCAGTTCTAAACGGCCAAGTTCAGTGTACAGCAGTTCCATATGTTCTTTACTGGTGACTGTGACTGCGACGCTGACAGAGTGATAATTGCCTTTACTGCTTGGGCGGACCTGTGGATTGTAGTCGTCGGCTTTGGCATGTTCTTGCAGCACAATTACGATATGATCCACCAGTTCTGGTACAGCGACGCCCAGTACTTTAAAGTTCACAGAGCATGGAAACTCTAAAAATTCATCAAAGCGGGTGTCTTTTACTTCAATTGTCATGATGTTCTGCTCACAAAAATAATCTTTGTCTATTCTAACAAAAAGTCCCGGACTTGCCGGGACTAATTTGGAGATGGACTGTATTTCCATATCCGAAGTAATTGGAGTTGCAGTCAACACAGCTGCAGCTTCAAGTACGAAAGGTATTACTGAAAACGCATTTTCACCATATCGACTAAACGACTGATGATGCCTGCTTGTTCAATATCTTCCAGCGCCACCAGCGGGAACTCGGCGATATCTTTGTCACCTAATTTCAGATACACAGTGCCTAATACCTGCCCCTTAGATATGGGGGCAATCAGTTCCTGATTCAATTTAAAGTCAGCTTTTAAATCTTTACGCTGGTTACGTTGCAAAGTGATAGGCGTTTCTGCCAGTACACCTAAAGTAATGATTTCTTTTGTGCCTTGCCATACACGCTGTTCAGCAAACTTTTCACCTGCTTTGTAAGGGGAGAAAGTTTCAAAGAAGCGGAAGCCATAGGTCAGTAACTTTTTGTTTTCGGCCTCACGGATTTTGGCGCTTTCAGTCCCCATCACCACTGAAATTAAACGCATATCGTCTTTGGTGGCTGAAGTGATCAGGCTGTAGCCCGCCTCTGAGGTATGACCCGTTTTGATACCGTCCACATTCAGGCTTTTGTCCCACAACAAGCCGTTACGGTTGTATTGTTTGATGCCGTTAAATACATATTCTTTTTCTGAGTAAATTTTGTATTCTTCCGGTGTATCACGAATGAGGGCAACTGACAGCTTTGCCATATCACGGGCTGTGGTACGTTGAGTCTCATCTGGTAAACCATGGCTGTTGGCGAAATTAGTGTTATCCATACCCAAACGCGTAGCATGTGCGTTCATCAGTTCCACGAAAGCACCTTCAGTGCCGGCTATATGTTCAGCCATAGCCACACAAGCGTCGTTACCTGACTGAATAATAATGCCACGGTTTAACTCTTCAACGCTGATGGTTTCACCCACTTCGATAAACATTTTTGAAGAGTCTGAATACTGCTTAGCCCAGGCGTTTTCAGTGATAGTAACTGGATCTGATGGTTTTATAGTGCCGTTTTTGATTTCTGTACCGATGATGTAGCTGGTCATCATTTTCGTCAGGCTGGCAGGCGCTAGTAAGCCATCCGCATTACCCTCCGCCAACACAGCTCCCGTATGATAATCAATCAGGATGTAACCTTTGGCGTTCACTTCAGGAGGTTGCGGCGTCATTTGCGCTGCGGTCAGAGGGGCTGTTTGTCCGGCTGCTAAAAAACTGGCAACACCAAAGGAGCAAGCAATAAAAATTCTGGAGTACGTATTCATGAGACCTTTCTTATGTTGTTGAGCTGTGTTCATTCTTAAACTAAATTAGCCGTGGTGTTAGCCACAGCTTTTTTTATCTGTGATGTAAGCCGACGGATACTCGGCACTTCTAAAACGTTCCAGCCAGCTGTTCGCTTCGGCCGCTGATGGCATTGGACCCGCGAGTAACCGGAAAATTCCATTGCCATCATTAATTTGTGTCGAAACCGACCACTGTTGCTGCAGATCAGCCCCTAATTGCTGTAGTTTTTCTCTGTTACCACTGGCAACCAGCTGAATAAAACAACCGGACACTTTAGGCCCTGCATGTGCTGCTACAGAGGTTGGAGCGACAACAGCTGGCATAGCGGCAGGAGCTGCAACACTGCCAGGCCTTGGGCTTGCTGGATTAGAGGCTATAGTGGTTTCTTCAAACTGATTGCTTCTGCTGCCAAGGCCCATGGCATAACTTTCCTGACTGGTCATGGCAGGTGAGGCTAACAGCTCCACCTGAACACGGGCTGTACCTTTGCCCATCATGCCAATTTTATAAGCAGCAGAATAGGATAAGTCGATCACTCTGTCCTGATGGAAAGGACCGCGGTCATTGACCCGCACTATGGCTGATTTCCCGTTATCCAGATTGGTCACTCTGACGTAAGAGGGTAAAGGTAAAGTTTTATGCGCAGCAGACATGGCAAAGACATTGTACGTTTCGCCATTGGAGGTCAGATGGCCATGAAACTTATGGCCATACCAGGAGGCAATACCTGTCTCTTTATATTCCATCAAGTCAGTTCGAGGTGAATAATCCACGCCATAAATATTATAAGGTTTATTGCCACCGCGACTTAAGGCTTCTGCACGGGGTTCCGGGTCAGTCATTTCTAATAAGGTGGGAAGCCGATCCGGATGACTGTCAGTGGCTTGCGAATAGCGGCCTTTGTTTGGTTCTTCCCAACCTTGATTGGTTTGTGTAGAACCTGAGCTTGATTCTGGTGTTTGTGAACAGGAAGCCAGCATCAGGGTACAGCATAAAGCGCTTATTTTTTTTATCATAGGTTCGTTCTACTGCTGAGCTAAAAGTCGTTTATGGGTGCTGATTGACATTAGAATACCAAAACCAGCCATCAGTGTAACCATGGAAGTCCCGCCGTAGCTAATCAAGGGCAGAGGTACACCTACTACGGGTAACAAGCCTGATACCATGCCAATGTTAACAAACACGTAAACAAAGAAGGTCAGAGTAATACTACCTGCCAGCAACTTGCTAAAATTGTCCTGAGCACGGCTGGCGATAATCAAACCACGGGCAATGATAAAGGCATACAGGGCGAGCAGGAATAGTACACCTATCATGCCCAGCTCTTCGCTGAACACTGAAAAGATAAAATCAGTATGGCGCTCAGGTAAAAACTCCAGTTGCGATTGAGTACCATGCATCCAGCCTTTGCCTTCAAAACCACCCGAACCTATAGCAATTTTCGACTGAATAATGTGATAACCAGAACCTAGCGGATCACTCTCTGGATTTAAAAAGGTCAGGACCCGGCGTTTTTGATAGTCGTGCATAAAAAATAACCACATGGTGTAAGACGCAACCGGGATGATCATGGCGATGGCGGTAATAATGCGCCAACTCATGCCGCCTAAAAACAGCACAAAAACACCAGCGACAAAAATAAGAATAGAGGTGCCTAAGTCCGGTTGTTGCTGGATCAGTACTGTCGGGATAGCACACATGACAAAACCAATAATCAGGTGTTTAAATTTCAGCGGCAATGGATGAGAGGACACATACCAGGCAACAGCCATAGGTACGGCCAGTTTCATTACTTCGGAGGGCTGAAACTTCATAAAACCTAAATCCAGCCAACGCTGCGCGCCTTTGCCTATGTGACCAAAGGCCAGCACCATCACCAGCATAGCTGTACCAGCTAAAAACAGCGGAACGGCCCAAAAACTAAAGGTCTGAGGTTTCACCTGCGCCAGCAATAACATAGCGCCAAAGGCAATCAGAAGTCGTGTACTGTGCGCGGCCATCATATCCCAGTGCTGACCGCTGGCGCTGTATAGGACAAACAAACCGGTGCAGCACAACACCAAGAGTCCGGCAAATAAAGGGCCGTCCAGATGCAACTTCGCCAGAATTCCTTTGTGGGTCGGATCTTTTAACAGAGTCATGGTTGAGCTCCGGCTGCGCTTTGACGGGTAAAGTAATGATCCATCATTTTACGGGCTATAGGACCAGCGTTGGCACCACCACCACCGGCGTTTTCTAAGGCGACAGTGACCAGAATGCTTGGATTTTCAGCCGGAGCGTACGCTATAAACATCGCATTATCCCGGTGGATTTCCTTAATTGCATTGGCATCGTACTTCTGATTTACCGCCATATTAATAACCTGAGCTGTACCTGATTTACCAGCCGCGCTGTAGCTGATGCCTTTAAAGGCATTAAACCCTGTGCCTCCTTGTACCATCACTGTCTGACGCATAGCCTCTTTGGCAATACGCCAGTTATTGTGATCTTTAACTTCCATCGCAGTTTGTAACGGTGCAATCAGACTGGTGTCCTTTCCCTGGCTGCGGAAGTAGCGTCCCATATGAGGAGTGGGTCTTTGGCCATCATTAACCAGAATAGCGGTGGATAACGCCAATTGCATAGGAGTTACGCTCCAGTAACTTTGGCCTATACCCAAAGACACCGTATCACCTGGGTACCAGCTTTGTTTGTGTCTGGCTCTTTTCCACTCTTTAGAGGGCATCAGACCTGCGCTTTCTTCCATTACATCGATGCCGGTGCGGGAACCAAAGCCAAACTTTTTCATGTAATCAGAAATTTTGTCTATACCAAGCTTCACGGCCAAATCATAAAAATAAGTGTCACAGCTTTTGGTAATAGCGGTGTAGACATCAACCCAGCCGTGTCCCCATTTGACATGGTCACGGTAAGGACGGCTGTAGTTTGGTAGTTTATAAAAACCAGGGTCGGGAATGCGGGTTTGTTCTGTCACTGTACCATTTTCTAATCCCAAAACCGCCATATGCGGCTTAATAGTCGAAGCGGGTGGGTATACACCCTGAGTCACTCTATTGACCAGTGGACGGTTAGGGGAATTCAGCAGCTCACGGTAATTTTTACCGCTAATGCCATGTACAAATAAGTTCGGGTCATAACTTGGGTTACTGTAAAAGGCTAAAACTGCACCATCCCGTGGGTCCATAGCTACGATAGCTCCGCGGTTGTCGCCAATCAGTTCCTGGGCTTTTAGCTGCAGGCTCATGTCGATGGATAAAATTAAATCATCACCAGAGGTGGCTGGTTTAGAGTCCAGAATACGGATCACCCGGCCTCTGTTATTCACCTCCACTTGCTCAAAACCGACCTGACCATGTAACTGGCTTTCGTAAAAACGCTCCAGCCCTATTTTGCCGATGTCACGACTAGCCGCATAGTTAGCACTAACGCCTTCTTCCTCGAGCTTCGCCAGCTCTTTAGCATTAATTTTGCCGATGTAACCTAAGGCATGGGTAAAGAGTTCACCAAAAGGATAATGTCGGGTTAAGCGAGCTTCTAAAGTCACACCCGGCAGTCTATGTTGGTTGACCGCAATAATGGCGACTTCCTGCTCTGTCAGATGCTCTTTGATTGCGATACTGACAAAACGTCTGTGGTACTTTACTTCTTTTAAAAACTCTTGCTGGCGCTCTGGCGTAATTTCAATCAGGCGGGCAATTTCAGCCAAAGTTTCAGGAATATTTTTCACTTGCTCCGGAACGAGTTCCACCGAGTGGATAGGACGGTTTTCCGCTAACAAAATGCCGTTACGATCGTAAATCAGGCCCCGGTTCGGCGGCTGAGGAATAAGTTTAATACGGTTACCATCGGCACGAGTCATATAGTGCTCGTGCATCACCACTTGTAATTTGTATTGATTAAAAATCACCACACAAAAACAAATCAGTACTACAGCAAAGCCAAACAACGCCCTTTGATTAAACATCTGGCTCTCGGCTGCTGGATCCTGAATTGACGGGCGTTTTTTAATCATGGTTAGTCGCGGTGATAGACAAAAAGAGGATGGCCGATACTCCCACAAATCAGGGGTACAACAAAATCAAACAAAGACTTTTGACTAAATAGTTGATTTTGTGATGCCAGAACCTGTGTAGGCGGGAAATGATTCATAATAATTATTCGCGATGGTAAGGGTGATTAGTACTGATACTCCAGGCCCGGTACAAGCTTTCTGCCAGGACAACCCGAACCATGGGATGGGGCATCGTCAGCGCAGACAAAGACCATTTACCTTCACTGGCTGCGATACACTCAGGTGCTAAGCCTTCAGGGCCGCCCACCAATAAACACACATCACGGCCGTCCATTTGCCATTGCGTCAGTTTTTGTGCCAGTTGTGGACTACTCCAGTTGGCACCTTCCACCTCCAGCGTGATAATGCGGGCACCTTTGGGAATCGCTGCCAGCATTTTTTCGCCTTCGGTTTCAAGAATACGTTTAATATCCGCATTTTTTCCGCGTTTACCAGCCGGAATTTCAATGAGCTCCAGTGGTAAATCACGCGGAAAACGACGGGCATATTCCTGATAAGCCGTAGAGACCCAATCGGGCATTTTGGTGCCGACTGCAATCAGCATTAACTTCATGCTGTTAAACGCTCCAGAGTTTCTCTAACTGGTAAAAACTGCGGCTCTCTTCCTGCATCACATGGGCAATCACTTCACCCAAATCAATCAGTACCCATTCCCCTGAACCTTCGCCTTCAATGCCTAACACACTGACTCCGGCTTTTTTCGCTTCTTTGACCAGATGATCGGCGATAGAGCGGGTATGACGGTTTGAGGTGCCTGAACAGATCACCATGGCATCCGTCACATTGGATTTTTCTCTGACATCCAGGCTGACGATATCCTTGGCTTTCATGTCGTCCAGCTTGTCGAGGACGAAGGCTAATAAATCTTGTGCTTGCACTTTTAACTCCGGGGTCTAAAAACGCGACATGTTAACACTTTTTGTTGTGATCTTATATGCCGCTGTACAGCCTTTCTGTTTTTATATATTGCAGCACTTCGGCTGGTATTAACTGAGTAAGTTCGTCGCTTTGCTGGTTTTTTTCCAGCAATGCTCTGATACGGGTTGCGCTTAGATCCTGCGGAGGATTATCCAACAGCATAATTTTGCCTGCGTCCAACAAATGCAGGTCTTGCAGAGAGTTTGTGCCGTAGTGCTGCAGCAGCGACGGGCAATCACCATCTTCGGCTGAACTGCCTGGTCTTTGGCAGACCACCAGATGTGCTAACTGCAAAATATTTTGCCACTGATGCCACTGTTTAAAGTACGCCAATGAGTCCATGCCCATCACAAATAACAAGCCACCCCGCGGATACTGTTCACGTAATAAACGCAAACTATCGACAGTGTACGAAGGGCTCTGTTTATTCAACTCGAGTGATTGAAGATGCACTCCCGGAATATGCTCAATGGCGATTTGTACCATGGCCGCTCTGTGTTCTGCGCTCACACCTGGGCTTGCTCGATGCGCTGGCAGATGACAGGGCATCAGTTGCACTTCCCGCACTGCACAGTGTTTTAACACGTACTGTGCGCAGGCTAAATGCGCCATATGTATGGGATCAAAAGTGCCACCAAAAACGGCAAAAGCGCGATCAGGGCGTGAAGTCGGCATAACGCTGCTGCAATGAAAATACTTTGGAGACAGGGCTGACCAATAAACTGCTCAAATGTGCCAAAGCCAGTTCAGGGTTATGTAGCGCGCCGGATTTAAAAGCCCGGTCGAAGGCCGCTAGTTCCTGTTGCACGTACCCCAACCATTTAGCGGGTAAACGTGATACTGCTGTTTGGTACATAGGTTGGCGTTTAGGCCAAATTGCATTTTTTTTGAAAAAATCAGCCAGCGGTTTACCTTGCTGCTGGGCCAGATGCATTTGCATCAAGGTAGTGACTTCTTTTTGCAATTGCCAGGCAATAATTACAGGCTCAGTGTCCTGCTGTAACAGGCGGTCAAGACGGTGCAAAGCTTCATTTCCCTGACCTGCGAGTAAAGCATCGACTAACTGAAACACCGAAAAATGCGACTGATCCGCTAAATGTTGTTCTAATAGTTCTGCATCTATAGTGCCGCTGACCAGACTTAACCCCAGTTTCTCCAGCTCCTGTGCCGCTGCTAATAAATTACCGGCACAATGATGCTGCATTAGGGTAATTGCATCTGGGGTTAAGTGTAGTTTTAATGCAGAGGCGCGTTGTTGTAACCAGCGCTGAAACTGTTGATCATCCAGCGGATAAAACTGCACTTGAACGGCTTGTTCTGCTAAGGTTTTAAACCAGGCAGATTTCGCGTAATCATTGGCGTTTTTAGCGGCGTGTAACACCAGAATTAAATCCGGGTGTAATAACGAAGGCAACTGTTTTAATAGGTCACTGGCACCTGTCGGTAACTTGGCCGGCAGTTCCAGCTCAAAGACACGACGGGGTGAAAATAACGATAAGTTATTCAGTTCCATCAGAAAGTCGTTCCAGCTGAAACTAGTGTCCCAGCTGTAACTTTGCCGTTCTTCAAAGCCGTGTTTTTTCGCTGCAGCACGGATTAAATCTATGCTTTCCTGCTTTTGCAATGGCTCTTCACCAAACACCAGGTAAACAGATGTCAGGCTTTTTTGTAACTGTGCAGCAAGCTGATTGCTATACAGTTTCAGCATTAGTTAATCCTGTTTAACTGACGGATGATGCGGCTGGCTGCCTGACTTCTCAGTTCTTGCAGTAACAAATCCAGCTCTTTGGCTTTGGCAAGCGCCAGGTTTGGGTCGTCCTGATAGTCACGCGTCAGTTCAAACTGAAACTCCTGAATATCCTGTCCTGGTAATAGCACTTGATATTTCACCCGATAAATCAGTTCGTATTCTGCGACCTGACCATTAGGAAATAACGATAAGGTGCGACGCTCCAAACTATCCTGCTGTAGCATCAGGGCTGGTGCTTTAGGGTCGAGTTTTGTCAGCAATTTCACAGCATTACTTTCCAGCTGTTCAGACAACAGACTGGCCAGTTCCGAATGTTTTTTCGCGTCAACGAAAATAGCTGGATAACGCTCAAGCGGCAGGCTACCACGTAAGTGGAAGCCACAGCTGGTCAGAAGCAGGCTGCCAGCAAGCAACAGCCCTGTCCACATCAGGTTTTTTTCATTTTATCCTACGGCCAGACTCAGCAGTTTACCCGGCACATAAATCACTTTACGAATAGTGACGCCTTCCAGGAAACGCTGAACATTTTCTTCAGCATGAGCAAGTTCCAGTACTTGTGCTTCTGTCGCATCAGCGGAGACAGTCACTTTAGCCCGGACTTTACCATTTATTTGCACCACCACCAGTTTTTCATCTTCCACCATAGCAGCCGCATCAGCCACTGGCCATGGGCTTTGCTCCAGTGCTGTTGCAAAACCTAACTCTTTCCACAGGTACTGCGACAAGTGAGGCGTGATAGGGTTTAGCAACTGAATTAAGGTCTGAATACCTTCACGTTTCACTTGTTTATCGGCGTCCGTCTCAACCGGCGCTTTTTGTACTTTATTTGCCAGTTCCATAATGGCTGCGACAGCGGTGTTAAATACATTACGACGACCGATATCGTCAGACACTTTAGCGATCGTTTTATGAATATCACGGCGCAAGGCTTTTTGGTCTGAGTTTAATTCCAGTGATGTCACTGCTGTGTTGAACAGCTCTTTGTGTTCAGCCGCTAAAGTCCAGATCCGGCGTAAGAAACGGTTTGCACCTTCTACGGCTGAATCCTGCCATTCCAGAGTTTGCTCTGGTGGTGCAGTAAACATCATAAACAAGCGCACAGTATCGGCACCGTATTGGTCGATGACCAACTGCGGGTCAATACCATTGTTTTTCGACTTGGACATTTTGCTCATGCCTGCGGATAACACCGGCTTGCCATCTGCTTTTAAAACAGATGCTGTAATACGGCCTTTTTCGTCACGCTCTGTTGCTACATCGGCAGGCGAGAACCACTCTTTACCACCGTTTTCAGTTTCACGGTAGAAGGTTTCAGCCAATACCATACCCTGACACAACAAACGTTTAAATGGCTCATCACATTGGACTAAACCTACGTCGCGCAACAGTTTATGGAAAAAGCGTGAATACAATAAATGTAAAATCGCGTGTTCGATACCACCAATATATTGATCAACCGGCAGCCAGTAGTTGGCTTTAGCCGGGTCCAGCATGGCTTTGTCATGATCCGGGCTGCAGTAACGGGCATAGTACCAGCTCGACTCCATAAAGGTGTCGAAGGTGTCGGTTTCATGCAACGCAGCCTGACCTTGATAGGTCGTTTTTGCCCACTCTGGATCGGCTTTGATAGGTGAGGTGACACCGTTCATGACTACATCTTCAGGTAAACGTACCGGCAGCATCTCTTCTGGTACCGGCACTTGAGTGCCATCTTCCAGTGTCAGCATAGGAATAGGTGAACCCCAGTAACGTTGACGGGATACACCCCAGTCACGTAAACGGTAATTCACTTTCACCTGACCAATACCCATAGCCGTTAACTTGTCGGCTATGGCTTTAAAAGCAGCGGCAAAATTTAAACCGTTAAATTCGGCAGAATTCACCAGCACACCTTTTTCAGTAAAGGCAGCAGTGGTTAAATCACAGACAGCAGTACTGCCAGCTTCTGGCTGAACCACTTGTTTAATCGCCAGACCGTATTTAGTGGCAAATTCAAAGTCGCGCTGATCGTGACCCGGCACCGCCATCACTGCGCCTGAGCCGTAATGCATCAACACAAAGTTAGCAACCCAGACCGGTACTTGCTCGCCTGTTAAAGGGTGAATAGCAAACAAACCTGTTGGCGCGCCTTTTTTCTCCATGGTCGCCATATCGGCTTCGGCCATTTTGCCGCCTTTGCAGTCGTCAATAAAAGCCTGCAATTCTGGATTATTGACCGCAGCTTGCTGGGCTAATGGGTGCTGAGCTGCAACGGCAACATAAGTCACGCCGTATAAAGTATCAGGGCGGGTGGTGTAAACCGTCATGGTCTGATCTGAACCTGCGACTTTAAACTCGATCTCTACGCCTTCAGAGCGGCCGATCCAGTTTTTCTGCATGGTTTTAACTTGCTCAGGCCAATCGTCTAACTGGTCTAAGTCTTGTAGTAATTCTTCAGCGTAATCAGTGATTTTAATAAACCACTGCGCCAGTTCGCGCTGCTCAACTAAAGCACCTGAACGCCAACCACGACCATCTATGACCTGTTCATTCGCCAGAACACACTGATCGACAGGATCCCAGTTCACCGTGGCCATTTTTTTGTAGACCAAACCTTTTTCAAACAGCTTGGTGAAAAACCATTGTTCCCACTTGTAGTATTCTGGTTTACAGGTGGCTACTTCACGGTCCCAGTCATAACCAAAACCTAAGCGTTTTAGCTGGCCTTTCATATAGTCGATATTGGCGTAGGTCCATTTGGCTGGTGCCGTTTTATTGGCAATGGCAGCGTTTTCAGCCGGCAATCCAAAGGCATCCCAACCCATAGGCTGCATCACATTTTTGCCTTGCATACGCTGGAAACGGCTGATCACATCACCTATGGTGTAGTTACGCACGTGGCCCATATGTAAACGGCCACTTGGGTACGGGAACATGGAGAGGCAGTAGTATTTTTCTTTCGAAGCATCTTCTACTACTTTAAAGGCGTTTGTTTGTTCCCATTCCTGTTGCAGCTGCTGTTCAATCAACTGCGGATTATATTGTTCGTGCATTAAAAACCTTCCAACGTGAAGTCAAAACCAGACCGATGAAACCGGCGGAAAAAATTGCCGCTAGCATACCGCAAGCGGGGGGGGCGCAACAACAGGCACTCTGAGGAATATCACTCATGCGCAGCATAAAATATCGCGCAGCACAAAAAGCCCCACAGCAGACAGGCCCGGTTGCGCTTAGTCTGTTGCGGAAGAGGGCAAAGCGTTCAGCACTTTACCCACCAGTTGATCCAACTCGTCGCCATTGCCTATCCAGCGTGCGACCATCAGCAGATCGTGGTCTTTGTCGATGTAAATAATATTGCGGCCTGCGCCCTGAAAAGTCACTGCGGTTTCGGGAGCACTTGGTAAAGCCTTCCGGCCTGGATTTAAGAACCAGTTGGCAAAACCATATTCAGGGTTCGCTGGGCCACCAGTGCTGGCAAGCCGGATCCATTCTTTGCTGATCAGTTGCTTGTCCTGCCACTTGCCATCCCGTAAGAACAGATAACCAAAACGAGCTAAATCCCAGGCATTAATAAACATGCCACCGCCCCAATGGCCGCCACCTGACACCGACTGCATCTTCTGACCATCCAGCTCAATCCAGCTGTTGTCATAGCCATACCAGCGCCAGGTCGATGAAGCGCCTATAGGCGTCATGATGTGTTCGTTCAATACTTGCGGCAGAGGTTTACGCCAGACATACAAGGTCGATAATGCCAGCAGGTTGACCCGTACATCGTTGTATTTGTAATAACTGCCCGGCGTGCGTAACGGCCGATGTGGCCAGTCAGCCGGTGTTTTGCCTTCAGGTCGGTCAGCCCAGTCGGGTTTGCCCCACAAGGTACCTTGCCAGTCGCTGGTTTGACGCAGCAGATGATCCCAGCGAATTTTGCTGTTATGCGCGCCTTGATATAAATCAACGCCATGGGGCATGTAGCTGCTTACGTTGTCCTGCAGGTTATGAATTAAGCCTTGTTGCCAGGCAAGGCCTGTGACAGTGGTTAAAAAGGTTTTGGTGATGCTATGGGTCATATCCACCGCCTCTGTATCGCCCCACTGCGCTATCACTGCACCTTTGTAAATAATAATACCGTTGGCCGGTGCACGAGTTTTCATCGGACCAATAATCTGATCATAAGGCTCTTTAGCACCAAAAGTGGTGGCCTGAACTATGGCTTGATCCGGGGCTGCTTTGTTTTCGGCTTTGATGGCGTAATCCACTGCCTGTTGCAGTAGCGCGGTATTTACTTTTAGTTCGGCGGCTGGTTTTTGTTGCCATTGCCCTGCGGGTGGAAAGTACGCAGCGCTGTTGCTGGCAGAGCTAAAGAGCAAAGCCACGGTGGTAAAAGCAAAATAAAGTTTCATCAACAACCCCTTTTATAGTTCTGTTTGCAGACTGAGCTTCAGCGTTAAAAGCCGCAATAGTCTTGCGACTAAAAAACTGGGCTACAGGTTTAAAACTCAGTTGTGCGTTTTTAGCCGACTATACTAAAGAAAAGTAGTAAGGAGGATTTATGTCCGAATTTAAAGATAAATATCAGAATTGGCTCAATGAGTTAGCCATTATGTTCAAAGAAGGGCGGCAGCAGCAACTGGATAATCTGGTGAGCTTTGCCGACACAATCAAAGCTTATGCCAAAGCGGGTAAAGAGCTAACGGCTTATGAAACTCAGCTTTTTATCGAAACATTGAAGCGTCAGGCCACAGAATCAGAGCCAGCGCCCTCACTCTGGCCTGAAACATTGTGGTATGAGCTTTCGCTGATCACCGACAAAACCCAGATTGAATGGCAGGAACTGATGCAGGATTTAGAACATCAGGGCACTTATACCCAAGGTGAAGAAGTAGGCATGGGGCTGTATCAATGTCAGCAATGTCAGCAACAGCTGGCTTTTTATCATCCGGCCGAATTAGGTGCTTGTGTCTATTGTGGGGGGACGCAGTTCAGCCGACAGGGCCTGCCTTTTTAAGACCGTCGTCCTTGAAGCTGCAGCTTTGTTGACTGCGCCACTCGCCCCAGTCACATAGGTTAACTATGCTCCTGGGGTCTCAGAGGCTTGTCGCCTCCCTGCAACTCCAAGTTACTTAGGTTTACATCATTCATTTTATTCAATGATTTGTTAAGATGACGGAAATTGTAGTTTTCATCTTTCAACACTGAGCAGGTTGCATGACGCACAACAGCCACAAGTATGCTTTAACCGCCGAACATTTAGGCCCACAATTGCATAAAAAACTGATCCAGCAAGCGCTGGATGTGACGGGTTTATCCAGCACTTTTATTGGTCAGGACAGAGCAAAGGCGGCATTAAATTTTGCCATTGGCATGGATATGCCAGGTTACAACCTTTATGTCATGGGTGAGCCTGCTTTAGGCCGTTACACCTTAGTGCAGGATATTCTGCAGCAAGCTGCCAGCGAAAAAGCCACGCCGGATGACTGGTGTTACATCAATAATTTCGACGATGAGCGTATTCCGGGTACCTTACGTTTAGTGCCGGGTGAAGGTAAGGTGCTGGTCAAAAAGGTCGAAGCCTTAATAGACGAGCTGCTCGATACTTTCCCTGCAGCTTTTGATAACCCAGGATATCAGCGCAAGAAAAAAGCCATACATCAGCCTTTGACGATAAATACGAAGCCGCTATTGCTTTGGTGGAACGCAAGGCCTTAGAGCAGCAAGTGGTACTCTATGAAGAAAATGGTGCAGTCAGCTTTTCGCCTGTGGTCGATGGAAAAGCCTTGGATGACAGCGAGTTTGCTAACTTATCTGAAGAAAAACGCCAGTTTTTCTATGATTTAGTCTCCGATCTTGAAACTATATTAAACGAGCAGTTGCTGGAATTACCGCAGTGGAAACGTGAGTTGTCAGAAAACCTGCGAGCATTGCGCCGTGACACTATAGAACAAGCCATTAAGCCGTTGCTAAAACAGTTAGAACACGACTATTCAGGCGAACTGGGCGTATTACGTTATCTACGTGAAATGAAGCCTGCTTTAGTCAAAGCTATGCTGGAACTACTGCCGGAAGAGGCCGAAAGCGATAAGCTGGAGGAGCTGGACATTCGCAGCATTTTTGTTGGCGACTTTGTGCCTAATGTGTTGATGCATCATGAATTAATGGACGGCGCTCCGATCATTTTTGAGCCGAATCCAAGCTACGGCAACTTATTTGGCCGGGTGGAATACAGCTCGATGCAAGGCTCTTTGTACACCAACTACCGCATGATCCGTCCCGGTGCTTTGCACAAAGCCAATGGCGGTTATCTGATCCTGGATGCGGATCGTTTGTTATCTCAACCTGCGGTTTGGGATGCGCTGAAACTGGCGCTAAAAAGTGGTGAAATAGTAATAGACACCTTAAGCGAGCATGCGGTCACCAACTCGACTATTATCACGCCCAAAGCTGTACCGCTGAGTGTCAAAGTGGTGCTTTTGGGGTCACGGGATTTGTATTATCTGGTGCAGGACGTGGACGATGAGTTTAATGAACTGTTCCGCGTCTTAGCTGACTTTGAGCATTATTTGCCGTTTAACGAACAGACAGTGCGTTTTATGTCGTTGCAAATTCAGGATCAAATTCAGCAAATGGAGATGGAAACCTTGTCAGCCTGCGGCTTAAAGCAGTTGCTGAATTTCAGTTTCCGTCAGGCTGAACATCAACGCAAACTTTCTGCCCGTTTTGCTGAAGTGCTGGAGCTGGTGCGCGAAGCTTGTTTTTACGCCATTCAGCATGACTCGTCTGAGCTGCGTGCTGAGCATGTGCAAATGGCGCTGGAAGGCAAACAATACCGTACAGGCCGCATCAGTGAATCCTTTTTGGAAGATATTCAGGAAGGCCAGATTTTAATAGACACAGACGATTGGGCGGTCGGCAAGATTAACGGCTTAACTGTACTGGAAATTGGCGATACTGCTTTTGGTACGCCAGCTCGCATCAGTACCACAGTTTTTGCCGGTTCCACTGGTGTGGTGGATATAGAACGTGAAGTTGAGCTGGGTAAATCCATTCACTCCAAAGGGGTCATGCTGTTAACAGGTTATTTAGGTGCTAAATACGCTCAGCATTTTCCACTGACCTTATCGGCCAATATAGCGATGGAGCAATCTTACGGCTTAATAGATGGCGATAGCGCCTCTTTGGCTGAGGTTTGTGCGCTGATTTCTGCTATTGCCGATATTCCTATTACCCAAAGTCTGGCGGTGACGGGTTCTATTAACCAGCATGGTCAGGTGCAGGCTATAGGTGGCGTGAACGAAAAAATCGAAGGTTTCTTCCGTTTGTGTCAGTCCCGTGGTTTAACCGGCAAACAAGGCTGTATTATTCCGGCCAGCAATCAGTTGAATCTGGTGCTGAATGAAGAAGTGATCAAAGCGGTTGAACAGGGCCAGTTCCATATTTATGTCGTCAAAGGAGTCGATGAAGCGCTGGAACTGCTGATGGATATGCCGGCAGGTGAACGCAATAGCAAAGGCCAGTATCCAAAACGCACTATCAACTACCTGGCACTGCGTCGTCTGGAAGACATTGCAGCTATAGTCAACGGCTCCGATGATTAACGCCTTAGATCAGAAGATCAGAGCTACCAGCTCTGATCCACAACTCAGATAGTCCCTCGACTACGATGTGAAGAGAAAAAACGTGAAAGCTTTTAATTGGATTTTATTCGACGCCGACGAAACCTTATTTCATTTTGACGCTTATGCTGGTTTGCAGTTGCTGTTTAAAGGCTATGGCGTGGATTTCACCACCCAGCATTATGAAGACTATCAGGCACTAAATCAGCCACTCTGGCTGCAGTATCAAAGCGGTGAAATTACTGCGAAACAGTTACAGGAACAGCGTTTTAGCTATTGGGGGCAGCAGTTAAATATTGCGCCTTCAGTGCTTAATGCTGGCTTTTTACAAGCCATGGCAGAAGTTTGTACTCCTTTGCCTGGTGCTGTCAGTTTACTCAATGCGCTGCAAGGTAAAGCCAAACTTGGCATTATCACTAATGGTTTTACCGACTTGCAGCAAATTCGTTTAGAGCGCACTGGTTTGCATAATCACTTTGACATTCTGGTGATTTCTGAACAGGTGGGGGCGGCCAAACCTCATCCGCAGATCTTTACGCACGCCAAAGAGCTGATGGGAAACCCCGATCCGTCGCAAGTACTGATGGTGGGAGATAATCCTGTCGCTGACATCAAAGGTGGCAAAGATGCAGGCTTTTACACCTGCTGGTTAAATCGCTTTGATGCCACCTTGCCCGCAGGCATAGTACCGGATTGTGAGGTCAATTCGTTGTCACAGCTTGAAGCCTTGTTGATCCGATAAATGGGGGGCAGCATCCGTGCCAGACACCCCGATACTCCTGAGTTTTACACTCTTTTATTCGATGCTTTAGTTCAGGCTGTGATATTTACAGCGGAGCCTGATTGAGCATGTGTTTTGGTTTGACCACCATAAGTATCCATGAGCTGTTGCATAGTATGGCGAAGCAGCTGGCTGATATTTTCACTCTGATCAGAGCTGCGGCTTACCTTGTTGGCTAAAGACGAAGACTCAGTGTGCTGGCTTTCCCTGAAACTTCTTGCTTCCTGCATCGTCACTTTGCCATCTCCGTCTGTATCTGCACTGTCAAAGTTAGCCAGCAAAGATTGCAGAGCTTCGGTGGACTTGTCATCCTCCTGTTCCAGCTCTTCCAGTAAAGCGGTCAGCTCGTCTTTTGACTTGCCGCTGTCTTCTGGTGGAGCAGGTCTGTTCCCCATAGTGCCCTGAGCGCTATACAAAAGGTTACTGAAGTTATCGCTGAACTCAGAGCTGGTCAGCTGGCCATCTCCATCACAATCCAGCGCACTAAACAGCTCTTCACTTTTTGTACTGGCTTTGTCGTTTTGCAAGCTACTGAGCGGGCTTGAGAAATCGCTTTGCTCTAAATAGCCTTTATTTTGACTGTCTAATTTGCCGAATAAATTACCCGCAGCTTCAGTCAGTTGTTCCTTGCTAAGTTGTGGCCTTATAGCGTACCCGGTGTTGTACGCACTTTGGCCAGAGAATTGAATGCTCATTCAGGCTCTCCATCAAACGCGACCGGAATTGATCGCCCGGATAAACTGCAAAGTGCCGACCAAAACTGGTTTAGATCTGTGTGTTCTGAGTAAAGTTGGGTTAGGAAAGGTTGGCTAACGTATGTAAATACAGATCTTTGTTCAACAAAATGGATAAAACAGCTATTGGACGCGACGGTTATTTGGCCAGCTTTAATGCAGTGGCAAAGTGTTGCCTTCCCGTTATTGGCCGGCACCACTGTCTGCAAGTTTGGGTGCATTCTGCAGTTAAGCTCTGTACTATCGGTGTTTTATCAGAGAATGTAAGGCCAAAGTTAAACACCGATGTTGGTGTGAAATAAAGGAGTGATGGATGCGTCAAATCCCTGTGTTACTGCTGCTTAGTCTTTGTCTGGGCGGTTGCCAGCAAGCTTACTATGCCACTATGGAAAAATTTGGCGTGGAAAAACGCGAAATTCTGGTTGATAGGGTCAAAGATGCCCGGGATGCTCAGGTCGAAGGTCAACAACAGTTTAAAGATGCATTGGATGAACTCAGTCAGCTGTTGAAGTTTCACGGCGGCGATTTACAGCGGAACTACGAAGAGCTGGATGCGGAGTATCAGCAAAGTGTCAAAGCGGCCGAATTGGTCAGCAACCGTATTAACAAAGTGGAATCAGTGGCTGATGCTTTGTTTAACGAATGGCGGGATGAGCTGGAGCAGTATCAAAGTGCCAGTTTAAAATCTCAAAGCAAACAAAAGCTGGTGACGACAGAAAAACAGTTTGATGTGCTGCTAAAAAAAATGCGCTCTGCTGAAAAGAAAATGCAGCCAGTGCTTAAAATCATGCATGACAATGTCTTGTTTTTAAAACATAACTTAAATGCCAAAGCCATAGGTTCTATTCAGACTGATTTTGCTGGATTACAGCAGGATGTCAGCAGCCTGATTAGCGAAATGAACAAGGCCATTGCTGATTCGAACAAGTTTATTGCTCAGATGCAGGCTGAATAACTGCGCGGATAAACAACGCCGATTAGTTGATCGGCGCTTGTTGTGGTTTTAGAGTGGTCGCTGTCCCAGCAGGTTTTAACAGTTCCAATTGGGCTTTGGCTTGCTGCTCTTCGTCTTTTTGTTTAATACGCACTAACGAAGCGTAAAACTGTGCTGCAGTAAAAGACTGGGTCGATTGGATCAGATCGCTGACATCAGCAGTGCTTTGCTGCAACATCTGCTTAAAGATTTCCAAATGGCCATTCTTTTGCAATAAAGGCGCCAGGTTGGTTTCCTCAGCACCATCTCTGATGGTGTAGTACTTCAGTAATAACTCGGCTCTGGCCGCTAAAGTCAAAACAGGAGCATCTGCAGCACGGACAGGGCTTGTCGTTGTTTGTTCTGTTTTCACTGGCGTTTTTTCGGTTTCCGCTTCTGTTTGAGTCAGAGAATTAAATAAAAAAGCGGAAACAATCAAACCACTAAACAAACCCCAGAAATAGCTTAACAACGGTGTGGGCTTATACATAACAACCTGTCCTGATACGGCATAACAACAAAAGACTGCAGGGATTATAACTGTCCATACCAGCATCAATGCAAACTTTTCTCAGTTTTTCTGTGGCAGAACGCCAGATTTCTCCGCTAGAGGGCCGGATTTTATCTGGTAGCTACAAAAAGTTGAGCCTTTGCCCTGATCCTCCGCCCTGATATAGTGGCGCCATAAACTCAGAATGTGGTGACCAGATGAAACAATATGCACTGCTGCTGGCTGTGATGACATTAAGTGCAGGAGGATGTATGGGACAAAAATCAGTGGATCAACAGGATTTACGCCGTCAGATAGGGCAAAAACTGATGATCGATTTACGCCACTTTTGCGCTCAAGGCAGCTCAGCGCAATGCAAAACTGATCTGACTGAGTTACCCAAAGAATTTTCCGGCGCTATCACTCAACTGCATTTAGGTGGTGTCATTCTATTTGCCAATAACTTAAAAGATACCAACCAAATCCGCCGTCTGACTGCTGATTTACAGCAAGCCAGCAGTGATGGGTTGCCCTTGCTGATTGGTATCGATCAGGAGGGCGGTCGTGTGGCCCGTTTGCCGACATCAGAGTTTCCGGCTTTTGCCGGCAACATGGCCATAGGTGCAACTTTGGCATCTTCAGGCACTCGTTATGCCACAGAAGTTGGTCAGGCTATAGCGCAGCAATTAAAGTCGCTGGGTATTAACTTAAACTTTGCGCCCAGTGTGGATGTCAACAACAACCCAGCGAATCCAGTGATTAACGCCCGTTCTTTTGGCGATGAGGCTGCAGCAGTGGCTTGGGCGGGCGGCGCTATGCTCAGTGCTATGCAGAATGCCGGTGTACTCGGCACAGTGAAGCATTTCCCTGGCCATGGTGATACTCATGTCGATAGCCACACAGGTTTACCTTTGGTCGAACACGACAGAGCCACGGTAGAGGCGGTTGATTTATACCCGTTCCGGCAGCTTATTAAACAGCATCAACCCGCTATGGTGATGACGGCACATATTCAGTATCCGGCACTGGATAACAGTAGTTTAACCACTAAATCCGGTGAAGCAGTAATCAAACCTGCCACGTTATCCCGCGCTATCCTGACCGACTTATTGCGCGAAGATATGGGTTTTGATGGCATCATTATTACTGATGCATTAAATATGGCCGGGATCAGCCAGTTTTTTGACCCGGCACAGGCGGTGATTGAAACCTTTGCAGCTGGTGCTGATATAGCTTTAATGCCTTATGAAATCAAAACGCCCTCTGATATAGCAGCGCTTCAGGTCCTGATTGATCAGGTGGTAATCGCAGTGCAACAAGGTAAGCTCAATAGCGCTGAGATCGCAGAGTCGGCTCAGCGGATAACCCGCTTACGGCAGCAACTATCAACCCAAACACCACCATTGGTATTGCCAGACCAGCAACGTTTAGCCCAGGATCTGCAACTGGAGCAACAACTCGCTCAAGCCAGCCTGACAGTAGTGGGCATAAATAAATTAAAGTTACCGCTTAATTTAGCCGCTTTAAAACTGCACCTGATCGCCCCCGATCAAACGAAATGCCAAAGCTGGTTGCAGGCGTTGAAGCATTGGGGTGTTCAACCCTTAGCTGTGACCTGCAGTGATTTAACCTCTTCAGAGCAAAATCAAGCATTGGCTCAGATCAAGCAGGCTGATTTGGTACTGGGATCTTTGATATCACCAGCTCAAAGTGCAGCTGAGTTGGGTGTCTTGGCCGACTTACAGGCTTTACCAGCGATGAAGCTGACCGTATCTGAACAAAAACAGCTACTGGTTCAGCTCGTACAACAGGCGAAAAAGCTGGGCAAAAAGACAGTCATGGTATCGTTACGCACCCCTTATGAGCTGGCAGACTTTGCCGATAGTGCGGATGTGCGACTGGCAACTTATAGTTATAACCAAAAGCCTCAGACTGCAGAGCGGCCATTTTCTGGTCCTGCTTATGATGCGGTGATTGGATTTTTACTCGGAAATGTTCAGGCGCAGGGTCAGCTGCCTGTGTCTCTGACTACAGAAGATAAGTCGATTGAAAGGAGATAAAAATGACAGTGGCTATCAAAGCACTGGATCAGTTAATCAGTACTATGCAGCCCGAGTTGCAGCCGGACATTTACGTATATTGTATCTGGCCTTTGGATAAGTGTTGGCATGGACCTCTGCCATTGGCCACTTTTAAAGAAAAAGAAGGATTGACCTTAGTATTGACCGCGCAGCAGGCGCAAGAGTATCAACTGGATATTTTGTTCAGGGCGCGCTGGATCTGTCTGAGCGTGCATTCAGCTTTAGAAGCTGTAGGTTTGACTGCTGCTTTTGCCACAGCTTTAGCTGCTGCAGGCTTAAGTTGTAATGTATTTGCCGGGGCTTATCATGATCATCTGCTGGTGCCTGTGCATCAGGCTGAAGCGGCTATGCAGGTCTTAAAGCAATTACAACAAAGTAAGCAAAACAAAACCTAGAAAAGGATAGCGAATGTCATTACAACAAATTTTTGGCTGGGGCACCCTACGGCTGGCATTAGCCGGATTGATAGGTGCGCATGGCTGGCACAGAGCTTTAACCGGAGGCGTGCAGCCTTTTGGTCAGTGGTTGGATAACAATGGCTGGCCTATGGGTATTTTGATCGCTGTGGCTATTACTGCTTTTGAAATCATCGGTCCTTTATTTCTGGCATTAAACCGTTATGTCACTTTGGTCTGTCTGGGTTATGTCGGTATTTACGCCACAGGCATAGCTATTTTGCATGCCAAAGTTGGCTGGTTTGTGGTGGGGCCTGGCCGCAACGGTGCAGAATTCAGCGCTTTGCTGATTTTGGTGTTGCTCTCTGTGGCCGTACATCATTGGCCGTCAAGGCGCTAGACTGTTATTCAGCCTGGCATCGGCAGGCTGTACTTTCACCATTGAGCCAAAAGCCGGGCAATAGGGTGGTGCCGCTGACAATACCGTCGAGCAGACTGGCATTGTCGCTGCATAATAAATCAGTGGCTACAGGCCCTGCGTACATCAGTTGTTTATTTTGAAACAGTAGCAAGAGTGGCGCGGCTATCACCTCGAAGCCAAGCGCTTTTGCTTCTGTCAATTCCAACATCTTGACAGCTAAATGTGGCTGACGTTGCTGCGTGCGTCGCAGATGATCTTTCGCGAAAGAACTGCAGCTGCAACGAGAGTCTGTGATCAACACAGCTTGCCATACACGGTCGGGCTGCAACTGCTGATCCAATATGTTTTGCACTTGCGCTGGCAAAAGTGGTTGCTGTTGCCACAGACCCTGTTCATCAAACACACCATAATGGCCTAAAAAAACCAATAAAAAGCTGCAGCGCTGCCTGCAATCCAAACTGCCAGCAACACAACTGCAGCTTTTACTTTCTTGGTTGAACCTGATGGTTTCAACAGCTGAATCTGTTCGCTTCAAGCGCCAGTTGGTTGGCAACCTGTTCAATTTGAGCTGTACTTTGTTTTACTTTTTCGCAGCGCTGCATTTGTGCGGCGGCGCTATCATTCAGATACTGTGCACCCTGAGCCATCTCAGCACTGGAATGACGTTGTTGCTCTAAAGAGCCCGCCATAATATCCGCAGAGCGAGCTACAGACTGCGCTTCACCTGTAATGGTATTGAGCAGTTCATCGCTGCGTTTTGCCAGACTGACGGTATGGTCAACCTGACTTAAACAATGCTGTACTGATTTCACTGAACTTTGGCTGGCTTCAGTTAAGGTTTGGATCATACGCTGAATTTGCTCTGTAGATTGCTGGGTTCTGCCAGCCAAAGTACGAACCTCATCCGCTACTACAGCAAAACCCCTGCCTTGTTCTCCAGCACGGGCTGCTTCAATAGCGGCATTTAATGCCAGCAGATTGGTCTGTTCGGCAATACTTTTAATGACTTCCAGTACAGAGGTGATCGCTTTGCTGGATAACGCCATGCTATCCACTTTTTGTCCGGCGTCCTGCAAGGTCACCGCCAAAGTCGAGATAGCCGCTATGGTTTGATCGACAGACTCTTTACCAGACACCGAACTAAGTTCAGCCTGTTTTGCTGCGCTCAACACTGCGGCTGCCAGTTCACCAAGCGCCTGAATACTTTGCGCCATTTCTTCAGAGGCTGCGGCTATGCGGTTAACCTGAGTATTTTGCTGATGCATACCTGACACTAGTTGCTGGCCATCGTCAGACAAATGTGCGCTTTCGTTGTGCAGTAATGAAACAGATTGGTTGATAGTGTGTACTGTGCGCTGAATGCCACCCAATGCCTGGTTAAATTGTTGAACCACACGAGAGCGAATATCAGGGCAACGTACCGTCAAATTAATACGGGCAGGGTCTGCAACCAATTCTTTTGTCGTTTCAGAAAAAGCCAGACCGACCATGGCTTCTTTATACGAATTCAAACTGATGATAATCAGTACAGCTGATTCAACAACTACATAAGCTGCATGGACCACCACTATGTTGAGCGTTGCATCTTCTGTTGGCACTAAATAAACGCTGCCATACTGAGTTTGCAGATAAGCGAAAAGCAAATGGTGCACAGCAATAGCGCCAGCTGCCACTGCAACAACCAACCAGTCACGAAAAGCGCTTAGCACGGCGAGCAATACAAAGATACCAAAGTGCAGTTCAGTTACACCGTTGGACTGATGAATATGCAAAGCGCAAAACAGCATAAAAGATACACCAAAAGCAACACGCGACAGACGGTGATCTCTTAAGGTTTTGTATAAGACAAAAGGTACGATCAAAGCGGGCAGGCCAATCAGTAAAGCTGCGCCCCAGGTCTGGTGCCAACTGGCTAAAGCTAAAGCCAGCAACATCAGCACTAAATTGATGCTGTTCATGATTCGAAAGGCTTGTTGACGGAACGGATAGATATGCATAAAAACCTCATTTAGTCCGGCAACTTCAATAGCCGTTTACTACTACTGTATCCTGCAACGACCTGTTGATAATGATACGACACAACACTTGTATTAATTTAGCTGTTTGTATACGGCGATTTACTGTACTGGATCAATATCTGAGTTGAATCTAGTCCTTATTCAGACAAAGTGTAGTCCGTCTTAGTCGTTCGTCATCAAAAAATCATCTAGGCCAGACAGAATAGCTTCTTTTTGGAGGAACTATGGCCAACTTGAACAGACGAGATTTTCTTAAAAACACAGCCTTTTTAACTGGAGCAGCCTGGTTAAGTCACGCAGTATTGGGTTGCAGTAGTAGCGCTCCTCAAGCGAAAAACAGTAGCTCTATTGAGTTTTTACATGGCGTGGCTTGTGGTGACCCTTTAACAGATAGTCTGATTTTATGGACTAAAGTGACTCCGGCGCAGCAACTGGACTTGGTGCAATTATTGCTGGAAGTGAGCGAGACAGCAGATTTTTCCGTGATAAAACACCAGCAGCTTTGTTTGGCCCGTAAGGAGGCAGATTACTGCTGCAAAGTGGATTTAACAGGTCTAAAGCCTGGACGCAGTTATTATTACCGTTTTAGTGACAGCAATACGGTATCTGCTGCGGGTCATGGCAAAACTCTACCCACTGGCTCCGTGTCAGAGGTTCGTTTTGCTGTCTTGTCTTGCTCCAATTATCCAGCCGGTTATTTCCATGTCTATCAACAGGTGGCGCAGCAACAGCTGGACGCTGTGCTGCATTTAGGGGATTACATTTACGAATATGAGCAAGGGGGTTATGCCACAGAGCGCTCTGTTGAATTAGGCCGCGCTTTAGCTGCAGACAATCAGGCGGAAATGGTAAGCTTGCAGGACTACCGCAAACGTTACGCCTTGTACCGTAGCGATAAAGATTTACAGCAGGCTCATGCCAGCCATAGCTTTATTTGTGTCTGGGATGACCATGAAATTACCAATGATGCCTGGACTGATGGTGCTGAAAACCATCAGCCGAATGAAGGTGATTATCTGGTGCGTAAACTGAACGCGCTGCAGGCGTATTACGAGTGGATGCCAATACGGCCTGTTGTGTCTGGTCAGCAGCAAAGCTTAAGCCGCAGTTTTGCCTTTGGTGATCTCGTCGATTTGCACATGCTCGACACCCGTATTGAAGGCCGTAACCTGCAACTGGACTACAAGCACTACACTGATGAAAAAACTGGTGCTTTTGATACCCAGCGTTTTATCACTGATTTAACCAATCCAAACCGTACTTTGCTTGGCCAAAAGCAACAGCAATGGTTGCAAACTCAGTTGATACGCTCTAAAGCTCAATATCAGGTGCTGGGGCAGCAGGTGTTGATGGCGAAGATGATGTTTCCGTCTGAGCTGTTGTCAGCTTTTTCTAAACCAGGCCCGGAGTTAGTAGAAAAAATAGCTCAGTTAACCGCCTTAAAGCAGCGAGTCGCCAAAGGGGATAGCAGCCTGAGTGCAGAAGACAAAAAACGTATCGAGTCTGTTGTTGCTTACAATCTGGACGCCTGGGATGGTTATCCGTACGAGCGTGAGCTGGTTTATAAAACAGCGCAGCAACAGAATAAACAACTAGTGGTACTGGCGGGTGATACCCATAACGCCTGGGCTTCGACTTTACATGATCAGCAAGGCAATAAAGTAGGGATAGAACTCGCCACACCTTCGGTCAGCTCGCCTGGTATTGAAACCTATCTGAAGCTGAACACCACACAAGTGGAGCAGTTAGCCAGCGTGCTGCCAACGCTGATTGACGAGCTGGAGTATTGTAATTTACACCAGCGTGGTTATTTGCAGGTGGCTTTTAGCAAAGAGCAAATCGATGCGCAGTGGTTTTTTGTCGATGACATCACCAAAGCGCAGTATCAGACCAAAATGGGGTACCAGCAGAGCTACAAACTCTAGCCGTCAAAACTAAAAATGATAGCCAAAGTAATTGGAGTTGCAGGGAGGCGACAAGTCAGCTAGGCCCCAGGAGCATAGTTACCTATGTGACTGGGGCTAGACTCTTGCTTTAACATCATGCAGTCAACGAAGCTGCAGCTTCAAGTACGAAGCTATAACGTCTGAAACTCAACAGTCCAACACATAATAAGCTGATGACAAGCAAAGGCCAGTCGCCCCACAAGCTGTATAAAGTGCGGCCTTGTACCAGTGGCACTTCAGCCGTTAATACGCCTTCTTCAAACTGAGGTAAACGCGCCTGTTCTTTGCCATCTGCTGTGACTGTGGCGGTAATGCCGTTATTGGTGGCACGCAGCAAAGGGCGGCCTAATTCCAAAGCACGCATCCGGGCTATTTCCAAATGCTGATGCGGGCCAATTGAATCTCCAAACCAGGCGTCGTTGCTAACGGTCAACAGAAAGTCAGTGTTGTCATCAAAGTTGGCAATCATCTGACGCGGAAACGCAATTTCAAAACATAAAGCCGCTAGCAGCGCATAGCCATTGGCTTGTAAATTAGGCTGTAGCCAGTCGCCACGACTAAATGAACTCATCGGCAAATTAAAAAATGGTGCCACATGTTTTAGTATCGACTGGAAGGGGACAAACTCGCCAATCGGTAACAAATGATGCTTTTGATAGCGATTTTGGGTGCTGTATCTGTAATCGCCGCCCGTGGCTTCTTTGCCTGATTTACCCAGCACTATCATGCCGTTATAGGCGTCACCGTTTTCTTTGTAATCCAGAATACCAGTCACTACAGCCGTATTGTTTTCTGCCGCCAGCATATCTAGATTAAACAAATAAGCCAAAGCTAAGGGCTCTAATTGTGGAATTGCAGCTTCAGGCCAAATCATAATGTCGGCATTCAAGTGTGGGCGGCTCAGCTCCATATACTTGCGCATCGTAATGGCTTCTTGATCCGGATCCCAGCGTAAATCCTGCGCTATATTGCCTTGTACTAAAGCTACTTTCACCTGCTCGCCTGTCTCTTGCCAGCCTTTGATGGTGTCGAGCGCTGGGCTGACGATCAAGACAATAGCGGCTATTGCAGGCCAAACCCAAAGTTTAGATCGCACGGCAACAGCAACAGAGCCAGCTATGAACAAGATTAAAAAGCTGATACCGGTTTCGCCAAGCACTGGTGCCCAGGGCGCCATCCAGCCATCGGTCTGACTGTATCCTACAGACAACCAGGGGAAACCGGTTAAGAACCAGGAACGGATATTTTCAGTGATAAACCAGCTGGAGGCTAAGACCAGCGGAAACCAAAAGTTACCCCGAAAACGCCAGCTAAACCAGATGGCAAGGGCAGGGAATAGTGCCAGATAACCCACCAGCAGCGCCATAATAGCCAGGCTGGCAATCAGTGGCATACCACCAAAAGTCGCAATACTGACATGCACCCAGCTAATACCCACACCAAACCAGCCGAGGCCATAGGCATAACCAAACAGGGCCGCCTGTTTTGGGGTTTGCGCTTGCAGCAGAAACCAGGCCAGCACAGACAAGGTCAGCAGCGGCAGCATATGGTAAGCAAAAGGAGCAAAAGCTAAGGTATTTAATGCACCCAGCCCTGCTAAAAGCAGGGCTGGAAACCAGGAGGTTTTCGACAACAGCAAAAGTTAGTCCTTCTGTAGCGTTGAAGTGTCAGCAGCGGTTTTGGCGCGGATCACCTGCAACTGCACCAGCCTTCTGTTATTGGCTTTGCTGACTTTAAAGGTCAGATTTTGCAGTTCTATGGTTTCGCCTTTTTCCGGCATATGACCAAAAGCATGTAGCACAATGCCACCTATAGTGCCGGCTTCTTCTTCATCGAAGGTTGTACCAAAACTTTCGTTGAACTCATCGACAGGAGTTAAAGCGCTGACCTGATAGACATGGCTGGCCATTTTTTTGATATCGACATCTTCTTCACTATCGTGTTCGTCTTCGATTTCACCGACAATTTGCTCGAGGATATCTTCAATAGTCACAAGACCTGACACGCCACCGTATTCATCCACCACTATGGCCATATGGTAACGTTTCTGGCGGAACTCTTTGAGTAAGGCATCCACTCTTTTACTTTCAGGAATAATGACAGCAGGGCGTAATAAGTCGCGCAAGCTCCATTCGGTGCTACCTTGCAACGCATGTTGCAGTAAATCTTTGACCAGCAAAATGCCTTCGATATGGTCTTTGTCTTCATTGACCACAGGATAACGGCTGTGGTTATTTTCCAACAGCAGCGGCATCATTTGTTCGAGACTTTGGTCAACATTGATGGTTGCCATCTGAGAGCGGGGCACCATGATGTCACGGGCGCGCATTTTGGATACATCCAAAACCCCCTGCAACATACTTTGAGTGTCGTTATCAATCAGCTTGCGCATCGCCGCTTCATTGATCACTTCAACCAGATCAGATAAATCCTGTGGTTCTGCAGTAAAAATCGCTGCTATCCTATCCAGCCACGATTTTGCGGCAGAACCCCGACTAGAGTGGGAATGGTCGTCACCCATGAGTGAACTTAAGCTCCAAATAAAACAAAAGAAAATACCTAAAGTCATGTGAGTTGCAGCCAGACATCAATGTCAGTACTGCTGCTTCAGGTACGCAAAGAATTAAAATACCAGTTAATCTTCTAAAATATAAGGGTTCTTTATGCCCAATTGCTGCAAAATCAGAATTTCTTCTGCTTCCATTTCTTCAGCATCTGCGTCATTTATATGGTCAAAGCCCAATAAATGCAAGCTACCGTGCACCACCATATGAGCCCAGTGATGAGTTAGTTCTTTACCTTGCTCGGCAGCTTCTGCGGCGACCACCTGAGCGCAAATGACTAAGTCACCTAACAAGGGCAATTCTTCCACACCAGGCGGCAGCTCAAAAGGGAAACTCAGTACGTTGGTTGGTTTATCTTTTTCACGGTAATCAAAATTTAATTGCTGACTTTCTGCTTCATCGACAATCCGCACTGTGACTTCAGCGACATCCTGAAATGGCAGAATAGCGGCTTCCAGCCAGTGCTGAAATTGGGCTTCTGTCGGCAGGTTTGGCGCTTCGCTGGCCAGCTGTAAATCCAGGGTAATGCTCATAATTTAGTCTTTACTCGTGTTGGCTGAGTCCAGCGCAGCTTGTTTTGCCGCCTGCAGCTCTTGTTGTTTTTTCTCTTCAAAAGCTTCGTACGCCATAACAATTTTTTGCACCACTGGATGGCGAACCACATCTTTGGCTTTAAAGAAGTTAAAACTAAGCTCCGGTACAGCAGATAACACATCCATCGCATGTTTTAAGCCGGAGTACTGGCCTCGCGGTAAATCGACCTGGGTGATATCGCCTGTGATCACGGCTTTGGCGTTAAAACCAATACGGGTCAGGAACATCTTCATTTGTTCTACAGTGGTGTTCTGGCTTTCATCCAGAATAATAAACGCACCGCTTAACGTACGGCCACGCATATAAGCCAGAGGGGCAATTTCAATCACACCACGCTCTAAGTACTTTTCGACTTTTTCAAAACCTAACATTTCAAATAAAGCGTCGTACAAAGGCCGTAAATAAGGATCAACTTTCTGCGCCAGATCACCGGGTAAAAAGCCCAGCTTTTCACCGGCTTCCACCGCTGGGCGGGTCAGAACTATACGGCGCACTTCACCCTTTTCCAGCGCATCCACAGCACAAGCCACAGCTAAATAGGTTTTGCCTGTACCGGCAGGACCAATACCAAAGGTCACGTCGTGACGCTGAATATTGCGCACATAAGCGTTTTGATTGGCGTTACGGCCTTTGACCGCACCTTTTTTGGTTTTGATGCTGACCAGTTCTTCGTCAAACTGCTGCTCTGTTGATTCCTGCTGCTGTTGCTGGATCACCAGATGCACTTGCTCCGGACTTAAAGGCACAGCTTTGCCCTGGGCATTGACGGTTTCGCCATACAGAGTTTCGATAATGTGTTTGACTTGCTCTAGCTGGTCAGTGAGACCCACCAAACGCAACTGGTTATCGCGGTAGGACACCTGCACACGGTAACGGCGTTCAATCTGACGTAAGTTATCGTCAAAAGGGCCCCATAAAAAAGCCAGACGCTGAGGTTCAAAAGGGGAGAGAGAAAATTCTAAACTGGTGATGGGGTTATCCAATGCTCAATCTCTTTGTTTAGCCTTCGTACTAGACGCCGCAGCTTTGTTGACTTCGAACGCCAGCCCAGGTCACATAGTGAACTATGCTCCCTGGGACTGCCGTCTTTGTCGTCGCGCTGCAACGCCAATTACTTTGGCTGGCATATTTAGGATCTGAAACTAAGGAGTAAAAGTCGCCACTCCCAATTCGTCTGTTTTTGCCGCTTTCGCTGCCATAATTTGTTGAGGCGATACGTCACGACGTAAATCCATGTCTTTTTCAGTACGGATCACTTTACCTTTTAATGAGTTGGTAAAGACATCTGTGACTAACACATCAACAAACTGACCAATCATATCCGGCGAGCCTTCAAAGTTCACCACGCGGTTATTTTCGGTGCGGCCAGTCAGCTCCATAATGTCTTTTTTCGACGGGCCTTCGACCAGAATACGTTGTTCAGTGCCGAGCATAGCACGGGCAATTTGTAATGACTGCTGGTTTATACGGTCCTGCAGTATATACAGACGTTGTTTTTTCTCTTCTTCCGACACATCGTCCGGTAAGTCTGCCGCTGGAGTACCAGGGCGCGCGCTGTAGACAAAGCTGAAACTCATATCAAAGTTCATCGCTTTGATTAAATCCATAGTGGCTTCGAAGTCTTCTGCGGTTTCGCCGGGGAAGCCGATAATAAAGTCAGACGACATACATAAATTTGGCCGTACTTTTTTCAGGGCACGAATTTTTGATTTGTACTCAATGGCGGTGTGGTTACGTTTCATCAGCGCCAGAATACGGTCTGAACCCGATTGCACCGGCAAATGCAGGTGATCGACCAGCTCAGGCACGTCGCGGTACACTTCGATAATATCGTCAGTAAATTCAACAGGGTGCGATGTGGTGTAACGAATACGGTCAATACCGTCTATGGCTGCTACTAAACGCAGTAACTCGGAGAAATGGCAAATACCACCATCAAAAGTTGCACCACGATAGGCGTTGACGTTCTGACCTAACAGGTTGACTTCACGTACACCTTGTTCTGCCAGCTGGGCAATTTCCAGTAAGACATCATCCAGCGGACGGCTGACTTCCTCACCCCGGGTGTAAGGCACCACACAGAAAGTACAGTACTTAGAACAGCCTTCCATAATAGAGACAAAAGCTGTTGGGCCATCGGCTTTAGGTTCTGGCAGGCGGTCGAACTTCTCGATTTCCGGGAAGGACACATCCACCACAGGCGATTTATCGCCGCGCACAGCATTAATCATTTCCGGCAGACGGTGCAGCGTTTGTGGCCCAAAGACTATATCGACATAAGGGGCGCGATCGCGGATGGCTTTGCCTTCCTGCGAAGCGACACAACCACCGACGGCAATAATCAAATCCGGGTTTTTCTTTTTCAGCGGACGCCAGCGACCTAACTGATGGAATACCTTCTCCTGAGCCTTCTCACGAATAGAGCAGGTATTTAGCAGGATCACGTCTGCTTCTTCTGCTTCTTCAGTCAGTGTGTAGCCATGAGTTGCATCCAGCAGGTCCGCCATTTTGGATGAATCGTATTCGTTCATCTGGCAGCCCCAGGTCTTAATGTGCAGCTTTTTGCCCATTTGTGTTCTAGCCCGTAAAAAGTTAACGCCAAGAAAAAGGACGCGCATTTTATCCTAGTAGGGCCTGAAGTGCCAGCAGTGGATACAGGCCAAAGAAATCAGATAATTTGCAGTGACTTTTACCAGCCGCAGCTCTGATAATATCGACAGATAAACAACAGCTCAGAGGATAATGATGGAAAGCTTGGGTGTAATTCAGTTCTGGACCTTTTTGGCTGGCGTGGTAGTGATCATATTGATGCCGGGGCCAAATAGTCTGTTTGTGCTGAAAACCAGCATAGTGCAAGGGCCAAAACACGCCTGGTGTGCGCTTTGTGCAGTGCTGCTTGGGGATGCGACTCTGATTTTATTATCCTATCTTGGCCTGGCTTCTGTGTTATTAGCCTCACCCGAGTTATTCCGCTGGATACGTTATTTAGGCGCCGCCTATTTGCTGTATATAGGGGTACAAATTTTATTAAGTTTGCGCCAATCTAGAGCCAGCACAGACACACAAGCACCAGCTGTTGTTGCTGCTGCGACCTGTGCTTCAGTATTCCGTAAGTCCTTGTTATTAAGCCTGACTAACCCAAAAGCTATTTTGTTTTTCCTGTCATTTTTTATCCAGTTTATCGACTCCGGTTTCACCCCCAGCTGGGTGCCTTATCTGGTGCTGGCGGTGGTGCTGGAAATCATCAGCCTGCTCTACCTGACCACTTTAGTTTACGCTGGAGCCGCCATAGCCAGTTTCTTCAAAGGCCAGCCCAAAGCAGGGCAGGCAGGCAATCTGTTATTAGGTCTGTTATTTACCGGCTGTGCGGTGAGATTGGCTTTGGCTTAAAGGCTTTTGACAATTCCTCTTGTGACTAAAAAATCTTTACAACAACCTAAGGTGCATCCGAGCGGGGGATATTCAGAGTTCTGTTGCTGTAGCTTCTTTCAGAGCTAAAAACAAAAATCCCTCAGCCGAAGGACAAAAAAGCTGAGGGAAAGGTTGGTAACTTTTCACTTACCAGGGAGTCGTTACAATAGGTTTAAGCCCGTCCTCTGGTCGCAGCCGCAGGCGAAATTTTTGAGGCGACTAAGGCTGGATAACTGACCGCTAACTGGCCAACTATCAGTAAGGCCACAACACCAATCACCAGCAACACCGGGCTTAACGGGCTCATCTCAAAAGTCGCCACCAGCCAGATATTTAAGCCTATTGCTCCTGCTGCACCTAAGATCACACCAGCAAAGCTTATCAGCAGGTTTTCCAGCATAAAGTAGCGCATCACTTGCCATTGGCTGGCGCCTAAAGCGCGGCGGGTGCCGATTTGGCGGGTACGTCTGTTGATACTGAACATCGCCAGACCGACAATGCCAAAGCCTGTGATCAGCGTCAGCACAATAATCACCGTCAGCAGAATGGTATTGGTGGCCTGATGTTCCTGATAACTTTCGTCACGGGTTTGTTCCATGCTGGTGACATTACGGATAATGCGGCCTCTGTCACTTTCAGCCAGCATTTTTTCAATCACTGGCATTAACTCGTCACGACGGCCCGGTTCGGTGCGGATAAAAAAGCGGCTGCCTTTGCTGTCCAGTTGTTGCGGCACCAGCATGCTGCGTTCTACACCATTCCAGCCGTTCCATGGCGCCTGCAGGGCTTTGATAATACCTATCACCTGTACTGGCTGATGGTTGTCGATATAAACAGTTTTACCTAAAGCATTTTTCCAGTCGCCTTCAAACATGGTTTCTGCCAGCGCTTTGCTGATAATGGCTTTAGGTGGCCATTTGGTGCTGCCTTCTTCGCGCCAGCCTATATCTGAGTTTTGGAAATTCTCGCCGGCAATCAGCTCCAGCCCCATGGCATTAATGCCATGTTCGTCCACCATATAAACCGCTGTGCCTGTGCCTTCAATATCGTCACCGGCTTTGGTTTGCAGGCTCATCGACCAGCCGCCGCCACTTAAAGGAATCGCATTAATTTGAGTGGCATCCACCACACCGGGAGTCTGGCGGATACGCTGCAAATCCTGTTGCAGCGCGGTTTTCAGATTGTAGTTTTGCGCAAACACAGTGTTGCTCAGATAAAAGGTATTGGCTTCATCCAAACCGCTGGCTCTGGCCATTTGCTGACTGCGTTCCTGCATCATAAAAATGGCATTGACCATAATGGTCAGGGTCAGCGCGATTTGCAGAGCTATCAGCAAAGCTCCAATTTTATTGCGCATTAAAGCGCGGAACATAGGGCCAAGTTCTAATTGGGTTAAAAAAGTGGACATGGCAAACTCCTTATTGGCTTTTCAGCTGAACGGACGGCTGCACCTGACAGGCGCGCCAGGTGGGATACAAACCGGCTAATAAAGCACTGACAATAGCCAGACCTATCGCCATAGCCACCAGAGTGAAATCCAGCTGAGCTAAATCGCGGATCCAGTCGCCATACATCACTTTGATGGCTTCAAGCCCCAAAATAGCCAGCACTAAACCCAATAAACCACCGGCCAAGCCTATACAACCTGATTCAATTAAATGCTGAATAAACAAATCGTTACGGCTGGCACCTAAGGCCTGGCGTACGCCAATCTCACTGGCTTTACCTAAAAACTTCGCCAGCAACAAACCGACTGTATTGAGTAAACACACCAGTAAAAACATCAGCGACATCGCCATCATCATGCTGGCATCGTCTGACACCACTTCGGCGTATTCCAGCCACTGCATCACATCCCGCAGTTTGTTATTGTCAGTGCGGGCAAAGCGGCCGTATTGATTTTGTTCTTTGGCGTAGGCATTCATAAAGCTGAAGTAGGCTTCTTTATCCTGGGCTGTGGGTAATTCCACCCACAATTGCACCCAGATACACTCCGAGTCTAAAAAGGCCTGAAAGCCTGATTCAGTAGGTTTCCAGCAGTTGGTATTGCCTGAGCGGCCAAATTTTTGTTCGGTGATTAAGCTAAAAGGCACAAACACTTCTTCCACGTCGTTAAAAGAGCCTGTACTGATATCGTAGAATCGTGGTTTGGGGTTCCATCTGTCCATCACACCGGTAATTTTGTAGTCTTCACCGGCCATCCGTACCGTCTGGCCTGTGGAGTCTTTGCCGCCAAACAAACGTTCATTCAGTTCGGCGTTAATCACTATCACCCGTTCTTTTTTTAAATCAGCCTGATGGTCCCAGCCACTGCCATATAAAAACGGCACGTCAAACATAGGGAAAAAGTCGGCGCTGTTGGCGCGGCCCTGCACCATAAAAGGTAAAACTTCTTTATCAGCCGGTTCAATCACCGCCGCCATACCACTTTGAATAGTCTGGCGTTTGGCCTTTTGTGCCTGCCATAAGTAGGTGGCGTCACGATAGGTTAATTGGGGGGGGGCATCGCCATCGTCGCTGTAGGGATCGTTCGGCTGCCAGCTGTCCATTTGCACAAAAAACAGCTGCTCACTTTTTTGTGGAATAGGGTTGGCCGACATCAGGTAATTGACGGTAATGGTGGTCATAGAGGCACCAATACCTAAACCTATGGCGCAGACCATCAACAGCGTCATGCCCCAGGTACGTTTGCAGCTTAAATACGCCAGCTTCAGATAATAGGAAAACATAGCAGCTCCTTAAGCTTCGCCAACCAGATGCAGGTTCGAGTTTTGGTTGGTCAGCTCGCTGACATGACCGTCTTTGATATAGATCTGACGTTTAGCGCGGGCGGCCAGGCTTGGATCGTGTGTCACCATTAAAATAGTGGTGCCTGCTTTATTGATGTCTTCCAAAAGGCTCATCACACTTTGTGCCATCTGGCTGTCGAGGTTACCTGTAGGCTCATCCGCTAATAGAAAGCGTGGTGAGGTGGCTAAAGCCCGGGCTATAGCGACACGCTGCTGCTGACCACCGGACAGCTGACTTGGCAGGTGTTTCATCCGTGAGGCTAAACCGACCTGATCCAGATGGTATTCAATACGTTTTTTGCGCTCACTGGCGTTTAAACCACGGTAACGTAACGGCACATCGACATTGTCGAACAGGTTTAAATCCGGAATAAGGTTAAAGCTTTGGAAAATAAAACCTATTTTCTGATTGCGCATGCGGGAGCGACCGCTGTCGTTGAGCTTGGTGATGTCTTCACCATCCAGCAGGTATTCGCCGCTGCTGCTGGTTTCCAGCAAACCGGCAATATTTAAAAAGGTGGTTTTGCCTGAGCCTGAAGGGCCTGTCACACTGACAAAGTCGCCTTCGTTAACATGCAGCTGAATATCCCGTAGCGCATGAGTGGCCACATCGTCCGTGATAAATGATTTACTGATTTTATTCATAGTTAGCATAAGTAGTTCCCTAGCCGAATGGCCATTATTGGTTCAGTTGCACTGTGCTGGCGCCGTTAAAAATATCGGTGCCGGAGGTGATGATTTGATCGCCCGGTTGTAAACCGGCCAGAATTTCGACTGAGTTCAGACTGCGGGCACCCAGTTCAATCGGGGTTTTAATGGCCATGCCATTGCTGACTTTGTAAGCAAATTTGCCATTACTGCTATCAAGGAATTGACCTCGGGCTACCTGCATTACGCCTTCGCGGTGTTCCAGCAAAATACGACTGCTTAAGCGTTGGTTTTGACGCAGGGCTGGCGGTGCTTCTTTCGTAAAACGCACCCGGCCTTTGACCTGGTTTTCAAACACTTCAGGAGAGATAGTCACCAGTTTGCCCATATACAGCTTCTGCTCAGCGGTAATTTCTACCGGCAAACCAATGATTAAATCGTTGGCATAACTTTCTGGGACTGCAATTTCCACTTCAAACTGGCTTAAATCCACTACAGATAAAATAAGCTGGTTTTTGGTGATATAGCTTTTGTTTTCTACCGCCAGATTACCCAGTAAGCCATTGACCGGAGAGCGTACCTGCAGGCCATTGACTTGACGCTGGAAGTCTTCCACCAGTAAACGCTGACGATCGAGCTGCTGGGCTAAGCTTTGCACTTCAAAATCGAGGTTTTCTTTATTCAGGCGGGCATCTTCAACGGCGTGTTGATGCTGCACTTTGGCAGTTTCTAAATCGTCCTGAGCTTTTTCCAGTTCTAATTTGCTGATCACACCTTTTTCAAAACCCTGATCGGCGCGGCGTTTTTCTCTATCCGCTGTGGTCAGTGTCATCAGCGCTATATCCACGGCTTTTTTGTCGGTTAATTGCTGCTTTTTCGCTAAGATTTTTTGCCGGTCATGACTGGTTTGTAAGCTGTAAAAAGTGGCTTGCTCTTGTTGCAGTCTGTTGTTTAGCTCAGGGCTGTCGATAATGGCCAGCACATCCCCTTGTTTGACTTCAGTACCAGCATCGAGCAATAAGCTGATGGTGCCTTCGGCTGTGGCATAAAGTTTTGGGCTGACCGCCGCCACCACCTGGCCCTGAGCTGAGATATCGCGGGTAAAATCTGCTGTTCTGACTGTATCCAGCCGTACGCGCGATAAAGACACCGACATATCCGATTGTGACCAGCTACGAGCAGCCGGAATAATTTGCCATAGCAGCAATACCAGAAGCATGCTGGTTGAGCCTGCGACCCAGATTTTTTTAGTAGTTTTTTTTGGTGTCAGCTTTTCATCCTGGTTGCTGGTATCGGCTATTTTCATGGTGTTTCCTGCACTCTGTGTTTGGTGATGCATTAAAAAATGCTGTGATTACCAATGAGTCGGAACAAGCAGAAAAAAGGTTTGAATGGAATAAAAATAAATTTTTCGGATTAAAAACCGGACTGTTGATTGTTAAGGCGTAGGGACGACCTTTATGGTCGCCCGTCTATGTGGGCAAGTTAAAATGCAGGGGCGAAGGGATGAAGTCAACAAAGCTGCAGCATCAAGTACGAAGGGCCGCCCAAAGTCATTGGAGTTGCAGCGAGGCGACAAATGATGGAGTCCCCGGGAACATAGTTCACCTATGTGACCGGGGCGAGAGAATGCAGTCAACAAAGCTGCAGCTTCAAGGACAAAGGGCGATTACCATAAACGTTGTCTGGTACTGATATAACCTGCATAAAAAATGATAGCCACACCGGCAAACCAGCTCATAGTCACAGGTTCAGACCAGAATAAATAACCAAAAAGGCCGGCAAAAATCACCGAACTATAAGTCCAGATGCCAATATCAGAGGCTGGTGCTAAAGCATAAGCTTTGGTCATCGCCATTTGGCCTATGGCGGCTAATACCCCCATAAAGCCAAAAGCCCACCAGGCGACAGCAGGTAGTTCCTGCCAGTAAAAAGGCACAGGTACAAAAGAAATAATGGCGGTCAGCAACGAAAAGTAGAACACGATACGGGCTGCAGGCTCAGTGTCCGACATATAACGTATGGTGGTTTTCGTCACCGCTACTAATACGGCCGACAACAGGGCTATTAAAAACAAATAAAAAGCACCGCCGCCGCTAGCGATAGGTAAGGCCAACAATACACCACCAAAACCCAGCGCTATGCTAAATAAGGTCAGGCGGCTGGCGGTTTCTTTTAGCCAGAATTTGGCGATCAGCGGCACTATAAAAGGCGACATTAAAAGCACCACCATAGCCTGCGCCAAAGGTAACTGGCTGATCACATAAAAGAAGCAGTACATCGAAATAATACCGGTCACAGAGCGGCTTAAATGCAGATACCAGCGTTTGGTATACAGCAGTTGTTTGCCTTGCAGCCACAGCCAGGGCAGCATCACCAGCAAAGCAAAAAAGTTTCGGAAAAATACCACCTGGGCATGACTGGCGCTGTCGCTGGTTAGTTTAACCAAAGCCCCTATACCGGCAAAACAAGCTTCAGCCAGTAACAGCAATAAGGCGCCTTTAAGCAGATTGGGTTGCATCAACAATCACTGCAGGTAGAAAAGGCGCGCAGTATAACAGAGTAAAAATTGCAGGCGCGACCTTTATGGCCGCCCGTCTATCCGTTTCATCGACTGGGGCGAAAGCGCGCAGCCAACAAAGCTGTGGTTTTAATTGCTCAGTGCGCAGCGCCTAATTCAGGTGTTCGCTATGCAGCCAATTAATCAGCTCAACAGCAGGCATCGGCTTGGCGAATAAATAACCCTGAATCAGATAACACTGGCGACTGCTGAAAAAGGCCAGTTGCTGTTCGGTTTCTACCCCTTCGGCAACACAACTCATGCCTAAGCTGCCTGCCATAGATAAAATTGCTTCGATTATGGTCTCATCGTCCGGGTCTATGCCAATATCTTTGACAAAACTGCGGTCAATTTTAATCGCGTCTATCGGCAGTTCTTTTAAGTATTTCAGCGACGAATAGCCGGTACCAAAGTCGTCCAGAGCCAATTGTATGCCGAGCTGGTTCAGCGCCAGCATAGTGGTAATGGCTTTTTCGTGATCCCGCATCAGCGCGCTTTCTGTCACTTCAAACCGCAGGCAGGAGGGCGGCAACTGATATTTGTTCAGCAGCTTTTCGGTATGCTCTGCCAACGACAGTTGCTCTAAATGACTGGTGGATAAATTTACCGACAAATACAAATCTAAGCCAGCCTGGCGCCATTGCTGTAAATCCACCAGAGCCCGTTCCAGCAAAGATAAGGTCATGGGAATGATCAGACGCAGATCTTCTGCCATAGGGATAAATTCTGTGGGCGGGATCAGCGTGTTTTTATGGCTCCAGCGCATCAGCACTTCAACCCCTATCACCGACTGGCTGCGACAATCGACGATGGGCTGATAGTAGTTAATAAATTCGCCGTCTTTAAAGGCCTGACGCAACTGAGTTTCTTTCGCCAGTTGCATATGGGCTTTTTCGTTCATTTCGGCAATAAAAAACTGGAAGTTGTTGCGGCCTAAATCTTTGGCGTGGTACATGGCCACGTCCGCATGCTTCAGTAGTGCGTTGGCATCGAGTGCATCGTCCGGGTAAACTGCTATGCCAATACTAGGCGAGACGCTGACCGTATGAGTGCCCAGCTGCATAGGTTCACCAATGGATTGCAGCATTTTGCGCGCCACATGGCTGATGTTGTCATCGTTTTTATAGCTTTCCAGCAGTACCACAAATTCATCACCACCCAGCCGCGCTATGGTATCGGTTTCTCTTAAGGTGGCGCGCAAACGTCGGGCGACTTCCTGCAGTAATTGATCACCGACATCATGGCCTAATGAATCGTTCACTTGTTTAAATTTATCTAAATCGATAAAACACAGGGCCAGAGTTTTTTTCGCGCGTTTGGCTTGTTCAATACCATGTTGAATTCTGTCCATCAGCAAAGTGCGGTTAGGTAAGCCTGTCAGTGAGTCATAGCTGGCTAAATAACGTAATTCTTCTTCCGCCACTTTTTGTGCTGTGATGTCGGTAAACACCAGCACAAAAAACTCAACTTTATCTGCATCACCAATAGCGCTGATATTAATCAGGGTAGGGCGTTCTTTGCCATCCGGTGTATGCACCAGCTCTTCGCCTTGCCAGTGTTGATTCACAGTTAAACCTCGTAATAATGAGGTATAAAAACGACGGCGTTGCAAACTGATGCCTAAATGATGAGTTTTAGGGCTGACCAGATACTCGTCGACTGAGCCAAACACATCCGCAAAAGACTGGTTCGCTGCAATCACACGCTGGTTTGCATCTAAAATCACTACCCAATCCCGGGTTTGCTGGAAAGCTTCGCCAAATAACCGGGCTTTTTCCTGGTTGGCTCTGGTTTCAGTGATGTTGCTAAAGGTGCCTATCACCCGTTCAGGTTGGCTTTTGTCATCAACTTCTGCCACTTTACCTATATCGCGGAACCACAACCATTTGCCGTTTTTATGCTGCATCCGGTAGGTGTGATCAAAGGTTTTGTCCGGCGTTTGCATCAGTTTTTGCCAGGCTTGCTGGTAAGCGTCTTTATCTTCCGGATGCACTAACGACAAATGTTGCGTCATCGCCAGCGGATTTAAAGCTTCCTGATACCCCAGCATGCTGTAAATACGGGAGGCAAACATAATATTTTTACGGGCATGCCACTCCCAGGCTCCACTGTCTATCGAGTCCAACGCTTGTTTTAAGCGCTGTTCACTGGTGGTTACTTTGGTATGAGCAACTTTGAGCATGCGTTGCTGTTTTTGGCGGGTTCTAAGGTAAAACAGCATGATGACGAGGCTGACAGAAGCATAAAGCATATAAGCCCAATGACTGAGCCATGGTGCAGCTTGGACCTGAAGTTGTAAGGTGGCCACTTCACTTTCAAGACCAGTGACTGGAGAGACGGCCACTACATTAAACTGGTAATCTCCCGGAGTGAGCTGTGGAAACATCACCGAACTGGAGCTTTGTTCCGGAAACACCAGGCGCTGTGGGCCGTCCAGCCAATAACGGTAACGCATTTTTGCGCTGTCGCGGAAATTCAGGCTGGAATAACTGATCGTTAAACCCTGACTGTCATAAGGTAAAGTAAAATGCTGACCTGATAAGTCAGTCAGCGGGCTTTTAATCGGAGATGACAGCAAATCCAGCTGAGTAATGACAATGCGGGGTTTACGTCTGGACTCTGTCAGAGCGACAGGTGACAGTAAATTCACACCCCGGATAGAGCCAAAGGCCATTTCGCCGTTGCTTAAACTTTTGCTGCTTTGACTAATAAACTCATTACTGGTTAAACCATCTTTTTTGCTGAACTGTTCGATATGCAGCGTATCGACATTTAACGAAGAGACTCCATGCAGGCTGGAAAACCAGATATGCCCCAACTGATCGCTGCTGACGGCATAAACTACATTGGTATTGAGTTTATTCTGGCTATGAAAATGATGTTTCAGTTGCATAGTCTTGGCATCAAACGCCAGTAAACCTATATCTGAGGCGCTAAACCAGAGTGTGTTATTTCTATCCAATGCCATCTTGTCAGCAAAACGCATACTAAAAGCAGGGCTTACCTCCGCCTGATACAGTAGCTTTAACTCTGCTGTTTTTTCATTAAACAACCAGAGTTTTTCGTAAGCCGATAGCACCAGCCAGTCGGGCTGATCAGGCCATTTTCCTAAAATAACCCGTACATTAATAGCGGGGAGTTTTTGTTTTAACTCCGCAATCTCATCCACCTGACCTGAGTTAGGATGATAACGATAAATACTCTGGTTGGTCAGTAAATAAAAGGGCTGTTGTTGATTGAGCCAACTGCCTGGTCTGGCAGCTTTCAACACGGCTTGCTGGTTTGGGTCAAGCAGAGCTGGAGCTTGTAATTCTTTGTTCTGAACAGAGAAAAAACTTAAACCATTAGAGGAAATAAACCATAAATCTCCCTTGGTATTCATCGACAGATTCATAATAGTACTGGTGTGCCAGACCGCTTTTGGATCAGGGTTGACCAGAAAGTTTTGTACCTGCCGAGTGTCCAGATTTAATAAATTTAAGCCATTGCGGGTGCCAAGCCATAGTTCATCTGGATTTTTTTCAACAATAGAAATTATTTTGTCATTACTTAAGGCATCAGGACCCATTTGACTGAAATTACGAATGGCCTTGCTCCGTGGATGCCAGTAATAAGCGCCATCATAACGACTGCCGAGCCAGTAACCGCCTTGATCATCTTCTTGCAAAGCCACCACATTATCGTCGGATAAGTTAAAGTTGCTTTGGCTGAATTTCAGCACCTGTTCTGTGTCGCCTGACTCAGGCGAGTAACGCAATAAGCCACGTTCTGTTCCGATGAACAGATGATCGGACTGGATTTCAATTTGCCAGACATTAGGGCCTGCAATCAGTTCTTTACTGACAGGGGGTTGTCCTGTTTGCAGGAACTGTGTGATCTGCTCTAACTCCAGTTGATACAATCCTTCTACTGTACCAATCAGCAGTTGGTTTTTATTCAGTTGTAAGGTTTTGACATAGCGTTGATAGTCGGAGCTTTGTTGCTGTGGCAGATGCGGAACCAGACTCAGTGTCTTGGTGCTTTTGTCGTACAGCACTAAACCATGGCTGGTACCCAATAAAATCCAGTCTTTGGTATTGAGCAGAGTACGGATAACAGCATCCGACAAATTGATATCTGCTAATTTGGCTAAAAGCGTTACCTGGCTGGTGTCGGTTTGATAGTTGTAAAGATCCGTTCTGCTGCTGAGCAACAGGTCGTCGTTGTCTGAGTGAGTTAAATTGATAAAACGGTTTTCCAGTGTCATAGCGCCTGGTAAAGAGCCATGCAAATATAACTGCGCTTTGGCTGGGTCAAAAGCATACAAACCTGAGCGTGGTGCCAAAGCCCATAAACGTTGTTTTTTATCCAGTAACAGTTGGGTAAAAGCCAGGCTTTGTAATTGCGCCGAGTCAGCGCCTATCAGCAAGTTTTTGTAGCCATCAAAGCGGTTTAAACCAGCGTCTGTTGCTATCCATAAAAAGCCCTGACGATCGAGTAATAAGTCGTTGACAGAGCCTTGCGATAAGTTTTGATCCGGAGTCAGTGGCTGCAATAGCGTTTCAGCCAAAACAGATTGGCAGCAGCAAACAAGCAGCAACAAGCCGCAAAGATAGCGCAGTGTGGCTAAAACAGGCAAAACTATTCCTCAGTAGGTCGGATTATTATTGTTATCTGCTGGTAGAAGGTCTAGAAAATACAGTGAATGGCGTCACAAAGTCCAGCAGAGTTCCAAAGAATTTTACAAAAACTGGCAGGCTGTTAATAAAGTAGCCAAAGTATTTGTAACAGACTGAAAATAAATACAATAAAGGCTGAGTACAACTGAAATTGTCTGTTGAGTCTGAGTGCGTTAAGCACATCTCTGACTTCAGGTAATTGAGTTGGACCCAAACGCTGGCGCTGGTTTTTTTGTTGCTGGTAGATCACAGGGCCGGCCAGATTAATCCGCAAGGCCGCGGCTAAAGCTCCAAGGATCAGCAAATGAGGCAGGCAAAGTCGTAATGACAAGGCCTGACGCCATTGCCGGAAAGCTGCTGTGATATCCGTTAAAAAAGCCAGTAGCAAAGCGGTGAGCAGGCTGGCAGGAAAGCTGGCCCATTGAGTTAATAACGAGGCAGGTTTACCGAAATACCGAAAGTTATTTTGTTTGTCGTTCCACTCTTGGTTGCACAGCAGCAATAAGCGATAAGCCACGGCAGCTAATCCTCCTCCTGCTAAAAACCAGAAACTCACCCCAACCCATTGTTTGGCGGTGCGAAGCCAGAGCATCTCAATAGTGGCTTTGCATAAGCCAGTGCCGCTTAAACTTTGAGTCTGACGCAGAACCAAAGGTTGTAATAAGTCTTTGGCTCTGCTGTGTTGTTTTTGGCTGATAGCCAGCGCCGTTTTATGGCTTTGTTGGCGGTAATAGACAAAATCCAGACAAAAATACAGCAATAAGCCATCCAATACCAAAGGCCAGTCGGACAGCCAGTATAAAGGTGCCAGCAAAGCAAGAGTGGGTAACATCACCAGAGCTAAAGCTAAACTGCCGGAGATCAACTGCTGGCTAGTGGCTCTGTGCGGATCCGGATGAACTTTGACCGCTAACTGTTTAGCAAAAATGCGGAAAAAGGTTAAAGGCTGGTAATCCTGCGGCAATAACACCAGGCTGCCAAGCAACCAAATACTTAGCAGCACCAGTGGATAGACTGAGATATCTTCCAGCCAATAGGGCATTTAGTTCAGCTGCACCGTTTTCAGGTTTTTCAGAAGTTCCAGCACCATAGCCGAACTGTTTTTTGAGGCGATTTCTAAATAAGCTTCAAAAGAGGTTGGCGATTCTTTACCGGCTATATCACTTAAACTGCGGATCACCACAAAAGGAGTCTTGAGTTGATAACATGCCTGAGCTATAGCCGCGCCTTCCATTTCTACCGCCAGCATAGTGGGGAATTGTGCGCGGGTTTGAGCAATACGCTCGGGCTGGCACATAAATACATCACCTGTGGTAATTAAACCTTTTTTGGTTTTGCAAAAGCCTAAGGTAGCGATACTTTGTTCTGCTGCACTGATTAAAGCCGGATGAGCGGTAAAGCCTGCTGGCATACGTGGTACCTGGCCAATTTCATAACCAAAAGCAGTCACATCCACATCGTGATGCCTTACTTCGGACGAAATCACTACATCGCCTACATTTAATTCCGGGTCAAAACCACCGGCTGAACCTGTGTTGATGACACAGTCTGGTTTGAACTGGCTAATTAATAAGGTGGTTGCTACAGCTGAAGCGACTTTACCTATGCCAGATTGTACTAACACGACGTCGGTATCGGCCAGACGGCCTTGATAGAACTCATAATCCGCCAGTTTGACCGTGGTCATATCGCTTAATTGAGCTTTTAAAATTGCAATTTCCGGCTCCATAGCGCCGATAATACCCACAAGTTGCATCTGCCGATCCTCAAAATTATAAAGGGCAGATAATAACATCTGCCCTTTATAAAGAATACCCGTCGTACTTGAAGCCGCAGCTTTGTTGCCTGCGCTTCACAGCCCCAGTCACATAGCGCTGCTATGCTCCTGGGGTCTGACTTGCTTGTCGCCTCGCTGCAACATCAATTACTTAGGGTAAGAGATCTCAGAAAGCTCAAAGCGACTTATGAATAGCTATGGTTTTGGCTTGCTGGTTATTGGTCAGTTTTCCGGCCTGATAGTCGCGGATCGCCTGCTCAATTTCTTCTGGCTTATTCATCACAAAAGGACCGTATTGCACCACGGGTTCTTTAATAGGTTTAGCTGAGAGCAGAATAAAACGGGCTTTTTCTTTGGCTGAAACTGTAACACTGTCGCCATCGCTCAGTACTGCGCCGTGATGATTCGCTACTTTTAAACCTTCAACAAACACCTCTCCTTCAAAAGGATACACATAAGCGTTATGACCGGCGGTGACAGGTAAGGTCAGACTTTGGCCTGCTTCTAACTGCACGTCCAGATACAGAGGTTCAGTGGATAGGCCGAAAATAGGGCCTCTTACTCTATCGCCATTCACCACTGTTTCGCCAGCTATCACTTTGACAAAACTTTGTGCTGTTAAATGCACAAGCGGAATATCTGCGGCCGGAATATCCACATAGGCTGCTTCTTTCATTTTCTCTGCGGCTGGTAAATTAATCCACAGTTGAAAACCACGCATCAGGCCAGATTCCTGTTGCGGCATTTCAGAGTGAATAATGCCTCGGCCCGCTGTCATCCACTGCACTCCACCACTGGTTAAATGGCCTTTATTACCAAGGTGATCTTCGTGCAACATATGGCCGTCCAGCATATAAGTGACGGTTTCAAAACCACGATGCGGGTGGGCAGGGAAACCGGCAATATAGTCGTCGGCTTTGTCGGAGCCAAAAGCGTCCAGCATTAAAAAAGGATCCAGTCGTACGCCCTGACTTTGGCCCAGGCTACGTTTAATTTTTACGCCAGCACCGTCAGAGGCCTGCATAGCGGGGATCAATTGTTTTAAAGTACGTGCTGTCATTTTCACTTCACCTGTTGAAGAGTCTGTTGATAAAGCTATTAAAACAGCTCTTTTATCGAAGCAATAGCGGATTGTTTTGTCGTTTGTGTTCGAAAAATTTGAATGTTCTACAGATCGCTAGATCGGGGTTCATTTATGCGGGCGACCATAAAGTTCGCCCCTTATATGGACTCCCCTGAACTATCAACAGATTTTCTCACACTGGTATAG